>DNQL01000022.1 GCA_003500765.1 Elusimicrobiota bacterium
CACCCCGGCCCGCCGGACAACGCCCCGGGCGGCATGCCGAATCCGGCCGATCTGGGCCTGCCGCTGCCCGAGGCCCTGCGCCGGGTCGAGGAATCCTACATGCGCACCGCACTGGAGCGAAGCCGCCACAACCAGAAACGCGCCGCGGAACTTCTCGGCCTGACCTACCACCAGTTCCGAGGCCTCTTCAGAAGGCTCAACCCGCGGCCGTAGCGGGAAAGAGCGCGCGACACGCCCACTGCGCGCCCTAAAGCAGATTGAAGTCCTCGACGATGATGCGGTCCGGCGGCACGCCCAGGGCCAGAAACTGAGCCCGCAGACTTTCGATCATCGTCGTCGGGCCGCACAGAAAGACGTTCTTGCCCGCCACCCCGCCGCGCACCCGCGTCTCGACGTACGCAGCTTCCATGCGCCCCTGGCGTGACGAAACGTAGAGTTCGTAGTGGTGCCCCCTGGCCTCGAAAGCCGGGAATCCCCTGAACTGGCTGAGAATGACCTCGTTGCGAATGTCGTTGTCGAAGCTGGCCTGCTCCTGCGTGGAGACCACGTAGAACAGGGATACCGCGGGTGCGCGCCACCCCGCACGGATCTCGGGATGGGCGGCCTGTTCGGCCGCATCGGGCAGCGGTCCGGGCAACCGTTCTCCCGAATGTACGGCCACGTGCCACATGCCCAGAAAAGGGGTGATGCCTATGCCGGCCCCGATGAAGACACAGTCCCGCTCGGCGGCCAGAAAACGATCGCTGAACCGGCCGTAGGGCCCATAGACAGTGACCGGATCACCGGGGGCCAGCGCCGCGAGGCTGCGCGTATGGTCCCCGACCATCCTGATCCCGAGCTTGAAGCGGGATTCGAGGTTGTAGCCGCAGGCGATTGAATACGGGTGGGGCTCGGGTGAAATGCCGGCCCGCTCCACGACCAGGTACACGAACTGACTGGGCTTGAAGGACATCGCCTTCCCGCGGGGTACGAACGTCACCTCCAGCACGTCGCCGTGCCGCTCGATGCAGTCGACCCTGTAGCCGTGGCGGGGCCCGAGAAAGCGGTACAGAAAACGAATGTAGACATACGCTGCGGCCGCGGCGGCAAGACACCCGAAAATCAATACGCCGAGCACGGGATAGGCCCTGACATCCCTGTTCACCACAAAGACGTGCAGGGCGGCGACCGCCAGGAAAAGGCCGAACCACTCGTGGCCGCGCTTCCAGCGGTGATAGGGAACTCTGACCCACAAGGTCGGCAGCATGAGGCACAGCAGGACCGCAAACGCCGCGACCCCGAGGTTGTGCCCTAGGAGGTAGCTGTCACCGCGCCATTGCTGGAGCCAAAGCATGCGCAGGAAGGCGCCGGCGTCGGGCAGCCTGTCCATGGCCAGAAACACGGGATGCAGCGCAATGAGCCAGAACGCCGTTTTCCCTAGGCGCTTGTGCATCTGGTAGACTTTGTCGAGCCCTCCGAACCAGTCCTCGAAAACCGCGCCGCGGGCCGAAAGGACGAAGCACCAGCACATCATGACCGTGGCCGACAGCGAGGCGGCCTTGGCCGCGTACTTGTAGGGGTTGTCGAACCAGTCGGCGAAATACCACTTGCTGCCGAGCCACACGGCAAGCGTCACGGCCAGGCTGAGATTGACGGGGCTTGATCTGAGGGCGAGCCGGGATGTGGAGAGCATCGTGTCCTGCCTGCGCGACAGGAAGCCGCCGCGGAGCGTCCCGGCAGGGCTCTGGCCATGCGGGGCAAACGACAAAAAAAAACCGCACCGGAGGGTGCGGTCATGGAGCCCGCCGCGCGGGGCGGCGGGCACTCGTAAACCGGACCTAGTTCGCGGTGGCCTTGAACTCGCAGCGTCTGTTCTTGGACCAGGCTTCTTCATTGGCGCCGGCGACGGCGGGACGCTCTTCGCCGTAGCTCATGATGCTCAGTCTGGTGGGCTCGATGCCCATCATGACCAGGTAGTCATAGGCGGCGCGGGCGCGGCGCTCGCCGAGAGCCATGTTGTATTCGTTGGTGCCGCGCTCGTCGCAGTGGCCTTCGACCAGCAGGGACAGGGCCGGGAAAGACTTCAGCAGTTCGGACTTCTCGGTCAGGATCTGGCGGGATTCCTCGGTCAGATCGCTCTTGTCGAAGGCGAAGTAGATGCGGTCGGCGCCGATCTTGTCGATGGCCTTGAGCTGGGCGTCATTCACGCCGCTCGGAGCGGCGGCGGAACCTTCGCCGGCGCCGGAGGCGGTGGTGCCGGCCGGGGTGGAGGCCACTTTCTTCGCACAACCGCCGGCCATGGCCAGCGCGAACACCAACATCAGCAGAACAGTCAACTTCCTCATGAGATTCCCCTTTTGCAAAAACAGTTTAAATTGTGAAAAAAAGAAAAAAATCGATGCGTGGGAAAGTACACTATTTCCTTTGCGTTGAATAGATGGAATCTGCATGGTCGCCGCATTTTTTTTGCGAAAAATGACCCGTCGAGCCACAGGCAGCGCCCGCCGCGCCGAGGAAGCGCCGAGGAGGGCGCAAAAGCGGGTCCGCCATGTTTTCGCCAGCTCATCCTTGCAATGATTTACAGCTGTGGTAATTTTGCTTCATGGCACAGACCGGATATGCAATTGAAATGATTACCGGGAGGTAGAGCGATGAGCATGTTCAAGAGAATTCTCTGCCCTGTTGATTTTTCGGACGCCAGCGCGGCCATCGCCAGGACGGCCCGCGAGTTCGCCCTCAAGTTCGACGCTGACGTCCTCGTGGTCTACGTGGCGCCGTCCATGATCCAGTACGAGATCTTCGACCTGCCGGCGGCCTCCCTGCCGCAACTCGTCGGCGACATCGTCAGCGGCGCTGAGAAGACCATGGCGGACTTCGTGGCCAAGCACTTCGAGGGCGTCCGCGCCACGGGCAAGGTCGTCAGCGGCGACGCGGCCGAGGCCATCGTCAATCTCGCCGAGGCGGACAAGGCGGACATCATCATCATGGCGACCCACGGCCGGCAGGGCCTGAACCGCCTCCTCTTCGGCTCCGTGGCCGAGAAGGTGGTCAAGACGTCCCCCGTGCCGGTCATGACCCTGCGCCCTGAATAACCTCCTCCCTGCGGCCTCCCGGCCGCAGGGCCCTTTCCCCATGGACACCGGCGCCACCCTCTCCCGCCTGCGCTGCCGCTGCGGCACGCTCTGCTCCGTCTGCGCATACGTCCTAACCATGCTCGGCGTGGCCTGGGCCGTCCTCGGCGGCGCGGAAACCATGGGCTACAACTGGCAGTGGTACCGGGTCCCGCGGTTCATCGTGCTCCCCGACGGAAGCCCCGGGCCACTGCTGCAGGGCGCGGGCGTCACGCTGCTGGTCTCGG
>DNQL01000303.1 GCA_003500765.1 Elusimicrobiota bacterium
CGGCCTCCGCCGCCCTGCGGACCGCCTCCGGCCCGACCCGTCCCTTAAGCCTCGCCAGGGTGAGGTGGGGATGGAATGCCCGCTCCTCGAGAGCGAAGCCTTCTACTCTCAGCGCGGCCGAAAGTCTCCCGGCCGCCTCCGCCAGTTTTTCGGCTCCGGAACCGAAGCCCAGCCAGAAAACCCTGGGGCTGTCCGGGGAGGGGAAGAAACCGGCCTCACCCGCGACGGCTTCGAAAGGGCCGAAACCCGAAAGGACCTCCAGGCACCCGGCCGCGGCCTCAACCCTGGCCCCCGGCACCTCCCCGAGGAAAGCCAGCGTCAGGTGCATGGCTTCCGGGGCGACCGGCCTGGCCGCGGAACCAAAATCAGACAGAGCCGAACTGGCGAGAGCGGCCGCGAGTCCGCGCGGGAGATCCAGGACCGCGGCCGCGAAAAGCCTCATGGGCTCAGCGGCCGGTACGCGCCGGCCTGGTCTTCGACTTGGACTGGCGGATCTTTTTCTTCGCCGGGGAGTCCAGCTCCGGACGCCTGATATTTTTTCGCAGCGCGGCCTGCCTCAGCGCCTCCCGGCGGGACATGGACATCGGCTTCCAGCTTTTTCTAAGCGCTCTAACGCGATCCCGGTTCTTGGCTATCTGCCCGCGATGCTTCATCATGCGGGACAGGCGGACAGCTTTGTGGCGCTTTATCTGCGCGGATGCGAATATCTCGGTGTTGGGCTCGAGGACGTATTCTCCCAGGACCTTGCCGTCCTTGTCCAGCGGCATGAAAGCGACGCTGCCCTCGTCGTAGACGGCCGCGGCCGTCTCGTTATTGAAGCGGGAATGTTCCACCGCGAACTCGGTGCCCCTTATCGCGCACACCGCAGAGGGAGTCCGCACCGAGAACTTGAGTTTCTTCATCGCGGACTTTTCTATTTTCGCGGCCAGGCTGCCGAGGACCAGCATCATTTCGGAGTCCTCCTTCTCCAGCGTCCTGAGCTGCAGCTCGGTGTTGCGGGCGAGCGCGACCACGCCCCTGTTCTCGAAATATATCTCGGCGGCGCCGGAGGACCCGGTCTTTATGGAATCGTCCGGGTCCAGAGGGACCTCGGCGGAATCGACGGCCACCCACTCGGCGGCCTCCGAGGATTTGAGCAGCACCTCTCCGGATATCTTTTTAAGCCGGGCGTCCCACTGAACCGGCTGATCCCCGGAGGAACCGCCCGATTTCATGGCCTCGTCCAGCATCTTCCGGTACTCGTCAGGGCTCTGGGCCGCGCACGGGGCCGCGGCGAGAAAGGAGAAGAGTGGAAGAAAAAACAGCTTCGCAGGGAACATCGGGACCCCCTAGACCAACAGTTTCCGGAACTGGCGCCTGCCCACCTGCAGCACGCACTCCTTCGGCTCGAAGACGATGTCGTCCTTGACGGTCTCGCCGTCCAGGCGCACGGCGCCCTGGGCCAGCATGCGGCGCGCCTCGTTGGTGCCCTTGCAGAGCCCGGAGGCCACCAGCAGGTAGGAAAGCCGCCCGGCTTTCTCCACGCGGTGTGTTTCCATCTCCGAGGGCATCTCTTTCTTGGAGAAGACGGTCTCGAAATGCTGGCGCGCCAGGCTGGCCTCGTCCTCGCTGTGGAACCTGGACACTATCAGCCCGGCCAGGCGCTTCTTGGCCTCCATCGGGTGCTGCGCGCGCACTTCGTCCACGTTCTCGTCGGTGAGAAGGCCGTAATAGGCGTACATCAGCTCGTCCGGCACCGACATCATCTTGCCGAACATGTCGTTGGGATGGTCGTTGAAGGCGACATAGTTGCCGTAGGACTTGGACATCTTCTTTTCGCCGTCGGTGCCCACCAGCAGCGGCACGGTCATGACCACCTGCGGCTCCTGGCCGTAATTCTTCTGCAGGTCCCGGCCCATGAGCAGGTTGAAGATCTGGTCCTGGCCTCCTATCTCGATATCCGCCTTTACGGCGACGGAGTCGTAGCCCTGGAAAACAGGGTAGAGGAGTTCCAGCAGGCTGACCGGGCTGCCCGCTTTCATCCGGGACTTGAAGTCCTCGCGCTCCAGGAGCCGCGAGACGGTCACGCTCTTGGCCGTGGTTATCAGCTCGGCCACGCCGTCGGCCGGCGCCGCGGTGAAAGGTTTGAGCCATTCGCTGTTGAACCGGACCTCGGTCCGGGCCCTGTCGAGCACCTTGAAGGCCTGGGTCGTGTAGGTCTCGGCGTTCCTCTTCACCGTGTCATGGTCGATGACGGGGCGGGTGGAGTCGCGGCCGGAGGGATCGCCCACCTGGGCGGTGAAATCGCCTATGATCAGGACGGCCGTATGGCCCAGGTCCTGGAAACGGCGCAGGAGGCCGAGTACCACGCTGTGGCCCAGGTGCAGGTCGCGGCTGGTGGGATCGACGCCCAGCTTTACCCTGAGCTTCTTTCCCGAGGAGATCTTTTTGAGCAGTTCCTCGTCGCTGACGAGGTCGACCGTGCCGCGCTTGAGGGTCTGCATTATGGTGTTGGTATTCATATTTATTTTTCTGTATCGTAATTTTATTATTTTTGGCCGTCCTATTAAAGGCGAAAGTCCGATTTTCACCGGAAAGTATAGGGATCCGCCTCCAGTTCCAGTTCCACTCCCGCCGGCAAGCGCATGGCGCGCACCTTGTCGCCGGCCGGGCCGGCAAGGGAGTCCGGGGGCATCTTCACGATGAAATAGGCAGACATGCGTTTCCTGCCCGGGGGCAACGGGCGTTCGACGGGGCCGAGGGCCTGCGAGCCGTGGCCGCAGGCCTCTTCGAGGCGCGCGTCCATATCGGCCAGTGCCGCGTCCAGCGCGCGGCGGTCAAAAGAAGAGAAATTAA
>DNQL01000298.1 GCA_003500765.1 Elusimicrobiota bacterium
CCGGCCTCTGCCGCGGCCGGCGTATCCCGCTCGCCCTGACCCTGGGCGGCGGCTACCGCGAAAAAGCCGCCGACGCCGCCCGTCTCCACGCCGCTACCGTAAAGGCTGTCCTCAGCGCGTACAAATAAAAAAGCCGGCCTGAAGCCGGCTTTTCATTGGCGCCTGCAGGGCGGTTAGTTGACCGTATTGCGTCCGTCGCGCCAGCACTTCCGTGCCGGCCGGCGGCTGGGGCCGAAAACCCAGAGGTAGGAGCCGTGGCCGCCGGGCCTGGTTTCGGTCAGGCGGATCAGATGGGGGTAGCCCTTATCCTTGCCATGCTTGTCGTCGGGGTTGTCCTGTGCCGTGTTCATGCCGTTTCTCCGTTCCATCGCTCTGCCCCATCCCCACTATTAAAGGATATTAAAATCCGGCTATCCTTATAAGGTCCCTGCGGCCCTCCCCGTCAGCGTAAATTATCCTATCTCTTTTTGGGCCTTTAGGGCCTGCCCTCCCGGTCCCATGCCCGGACCACAGGGCCCAGGCCGGTTTTGCCGTCCCCGGGGGCCACTTATTAACAGGTAACATTGATTTTTAACAGGTTCTCCTGTGGATAACTTCCCCCGAGGTGGGTCTAAGGGCCTATATTGGCATAGGCCCAAAGGTAATAAAAGATATAGGTCCAAAGTCCTTTGACATATGTTAATATTGATATCAATCTATATATATACACGGGCGCGGGTCCAACAAAAGGAGTCGATATGTTCAAAAAAGCAGTCCTGTCCGCAGTCGCAGTGGTATTCTCCGCAGCTTCGCTCTCCGCCGGGATCAACTTCGATACCCCCTCCTCCTTCGACCTGAAGGAAGCGATAGCCAATGCCGAGATTTCCGTGCCCGCGTCGGCCGTAGAGGCCGATTCCAAGGGCGCCAAAGAGTGGACCATCATGGTCTTCCTCAACTCCAAGAACAACCTGGAGCGCTTCGGCCTCAAGGACATGAACGAGATGGAGATGGTCGGCTCCTCCGACAAGGTCAATATCGTGGTCGAGATGGGCCGCATGGCCGGCTTCGACTCCTCCGACGGCGACTGGAGGGGAACCCGCCGCTACCTGGTCCAGAAGGACAATGATACCTCCAAGGTCACCTCCCCGGTCATCGAGGACCTGGGCAAGACCGACATGGGCGACTGGCGGAGCCTGGCCGCCTTCGGCAACTGGGCCAAGGCCAAGTACCCGGCCAAGCGCTACATAATGATAGTCTGGAACCACGGCGCCGGCTGGATCAAGGAGCGCGCCATCGCGGAGAAGGGCCTCTCCTACGACGACGAGACCCATAACCACATGACCACCCCGCAGGTGGGCTGGGCGCTGCGCGACATGGGCGGCGTGACCGTCTACGGCTCCGACGCCTGCCTGATGCAGATGGCCGAGTTCGTCTACGAGATCAAGGACTACACCGAGTACATCGTCGGCTCCGAAGAGACCGAGCCCGGCGACGGCTACACCTACGACACCTTCCTCGGCCCCATCGTGGCCAACCCCTACATGGGCGCCTTCGAGGCCGGCAAGGTGACCGTGGACGCCTACAGCGACCATTACGCCTCCATCCGCCAGGCCTCCACCCAGAGCCTGATCAAGTCGTCGGCCATCGACGGCTTCCTGCCCGTCTCCAACGCGTTCGCGGCCGCCGTCATGGCCTCGAACGAGAAGGAACTGGCCAAGAAGGCGATGCGCGGCGCGCAGAGCTTCGCTTACTCCGAGAACAAGGACCTCTACCACTTCGCGCAGCTGATCCTGGCCGAGACCCAGGACCAGAACGTGAAGGCCAAGGGCCAGGCCCTGATGTCCTACATCAAGAGCCCGCTGGTGGTGCATAACCGCACCAACAACAGCACCGGCGGCTGGTACGGCCCCGAGCTCTACGACGACGCCCATGGCATCGCCGTGTACCTGCCCGGCCGCGCCGCCCCGGCGCATTACGCCGAGCTGCAGTGGGCCGCGGCCTCCAACTGGGACGACTTCATAAACTGGACCGCCCAGTAAGAGAAGGCTGAAAGCCTTAAAAAAGGGCCGTCCGCGCGAGCGGGCGGCCTTTTTCATTGCCGGCTCTTTGACGGGCGCCGCTTTTTATAACATAATAATACCGCTGAGAAAGACCGGGCGGCCCCTCGGCCGCCGTTCCAGGAGACACCCAAAAATGAAAAAGATCATCCTAGCGCTGCTGCTGTCGGCCGTGCTTATCCCGCAGGCCGCAATGGCCTCCATAAAGCTCCCGTCCGGGGTCACGAAGGGCGCTTCGGTAGAGGGCATAGACGAATACTTCCTGCCCAACGGCCTCAAGGTCCTGCTCTTCCCGGACCCGACCAAGCCGACCGTGACGGTCAACGTCACCTACAAGGTCGGCTCCCGCCATGAGAATTACGGCGAGACCGGCATGGCCCACCTCCTGGAGCACCTGATGTTCAAGGGCACGCCCAAATACCCCGACATGACCAAGGAGTTCACGGCGCACGGCACCCGCAACAACGCCTCCACCAGCTACGACAGGACCAACTATTACGAGACGCTGGCCGCCACGGACGAGAACCTGGAATGGGCCCTTGACCTGGAAGCGGACCGGATGGTCAACAGTTTCATAGCGAAAAAAGACCTGGACTCGGAGATGACCGTGGTGCGCAACGAGTTCGAGTCCCGCGAGAATAATCCGCGCGGGATACTTATGGAGAGGGTCCTCTCCACCTCCTACCTCTGGCATAATTACGGCAAGGCCGTCATCGGCGCCCGCTCGGACATAGAGAACGTGAGCATAGACCGCCTGCAGGCCTTCTACCGCCGCTACTACAGGCCGGACAACGCCGTCCTGATAGTGGCCGGCAATTTCGCCCCGGAGAAGACGCTGGCGCTCGTAAAGAAGAAGTTCGGCCGCATAAAGCCGCCGAAGGAGCCCATGCAGCCCACCTACACGGTGGACCCGGTCCAGGACGGCGAGCGCCTGATCACGCTGCGCCGCTCCGGCGACACGCAGGAGATCATCGCCGCCTACCACGTCCCGGCGGCCTCCCACCCGGACAGCGCCGCGCTGGACGTGCTGGGCTATATACTCGGGGACACCCCCTCGGGGCGCCTCTACAAGGCCCTGGTCGAGACGAAGAAAGCGGCCTCCGCCGCCGGCTTCTCCTGGGCGCTGCGCGAGGGCGGCGTCATGATGTTCCTCTCCACCGTCCGCAAGGGATCCTCGCTGGACGAGGCCCGCGATATACTGCTCCGGACGGTCGAGGAGTCGGCGGCCGGCGAGTTCGCCGAGGCGGACGTCGAGCGCGCCCGCACCGCCATGCTCAAGAACGTGGAAATGGCGATGAAGTCCTCCGAGCGCATAGCGACGGCGCTCTCGGAATCCATAGCCGCCGGCGACTGGCGCCTGTTCTTCATAGACCGCGACCGGATAAAGAGCGTCACCCCGGCCGACGTCAAGCGCGTAGCCGCGCATTACCTCAAGCCCAGCAACCGAACGCTCGGACTTTTCGTCCCCACCGAGAAACCCGACCGCTCCGAGATCCCGCCCATGCCGGACGTGCAGGCGCTGGTCAGGGATTATAAGGGCGGCGAGGCGGTCTCCGCCGGCGAGTCCTTCGATTCTTCGCCGGAGAACATAGACGCCCGCACCGTGCGCCGCACGCTCAGGAACGGCATGAAGCTGGTCATGCTGCCCAAGAAGACCCGCGGCTCCTCGGTCAATGTCAGCCTGACGCTGCGCAAGGGCTCGCTGGAGACCCTGCGCGGCCTGGGCGAGGTCCCCTCGTTCGCCAGCGATATGCTGACGCGCGGCACCGCCAAACGCACCCGGCAGCAGGTACAGGACGAACTGGACCGGATAAAGACCCGCGCCAGGATCACCGGCGGCTCCTCCTCGATAGAGACCGACGCTGAGAACCTGGAGGCCGCGCTGCGGCTGGCGGCCGAGATGCTCAAAGAGCCCGCCTACCCTGAGAAGGAGTTCGAGGTGCTCAAGCAGGAGACCCTGGCGGCGCTCGAGAAGCAGCGCGGCCAGCCCGACTTCGAGGCCATGAATGCCTGGCGGCGGCATATGCGGCCTTATCCTTCCGACGACCCCCGCTACACGGCCACGCTGGACGAGCAGATCGCGCAGGTCAAGGCGGTCACGCTGGAAGACCTGAAGGCCTATCACCGCGACTACTACGGCGCTTCGGCCGGCGAGCTGGCGCTTGTGGGCGATTTCGACCCGGACAAGGCCGCGGCGCTGGCCGGGGAGCTCTTCGGCGGCTGGACGGCGAAAAAGCCCTATTCCCGCCTGGTGACCGAATACCAGGACATTCCGGCAGTCGATATGCCCATAGAGACCCCGGACAAGGCCAACGCGCAGATGTACCTGGGACAGGCGGTGAAGATGCGGGACGACCACCCAGACTACCCGGCCATGACGCTGGCCAACTTCATAACCGGCGGCGGCTTCCTGAGCTCGCGGCTGGCCGTGCGCATAAGGCAGAAGGAAGGCCTGAGCTACGGCGTGGGGTCCTCGTTCTCCGCCAGCTCGGAGGACGAGTCCGGCACCTTCTTCGGCTACGCCATATTCAGCCCCAAGGACGCCGCAAAACTGGAGAAGGCCTTCCGCGAGGAGCTGGACCGGGTAATAGCCGACGGCTTCACCGATAAGGAGATAGCCGACGCCAAGAGCGGCTGGCTGCAGAAGCAGGTGCTGTCCCGCGGCAGCGACCCGGGACTGGCAGGCTGGCTGGCCGGCAACGAGTACCTGGGCCGGCGCATGGCCTGGTACGGCGACATGGAGAAGCGGGTCGCGGCCCTCAAGCCTTCGGAGGTGCACGAGGCTTTCAAAAAGCACATAGACACCTCCAGGATCTCCTTCTTCCGCGCGGGCGACTTCGCCGGCGCCGCGAAGAAGGAGGCCGCTCCCGGCGGGAACTGAGGCATGACCGACTGGAAGATATTCGCCCTTGGCGCGGCCCTGTTCGCCGGGCTGACCGCCGTGCTGGCCAAGGTGGGGGTAAAAGACATTCCCTCCAACCTGGCCACGCTGATACGCACCATAGTGATAATCGTCTTCCTGGGAGGCCTCGTCTGGTTCAGGAACGAATGGCGCAACCCGCTGGAGCTCAACCGGCACAGCCTCGTTTTCCTGGTCCTCTCCGGCCTTGCCACCGGCCTGTCCTGGATCTGCTATTACCGGGCCCTGCAGACCGGCCCGGCCTCGCTGGTGGCCCCCATAGACAAGCTGAGCATAGTCTTCGCCATAGGGCTGTCGGTGGTCTTCCTGGGGGAGAGGCTCGGCCCCTACCAGTGGGCCGGGGCCTCCATGATAGCCGCGGGCACCCTGCTTATAATCTTCAAATAGTCATTTCAGCGGTATAAATGAAAAAGGCCGGCTGTGAAGCCGGCCTTTCCGTTGCGGGGAGGCGCCTTATTTAAGGTGCTTGCCCAGTATGCCCGCCAGTTCGAACATGGTGATCTGGTCCTTGCCGAACATCTTGCGCAGCTTATCGTCCGCGTTGATGTTGCGCTTATTGACCTTGTCCTGCAGGCCGTTGGCCTTGATGTAATCCCATATCTTCTTGACGGCGGTGGGCCGGGCTACCGGCTCCGCGCCTATCACGGCCGCCAGGTCGGCGTCGGGCTGCATGGGCTTCATGAACTTGGGGTTAGCCATATGTGTATTCTCCTTAAAATGGTGTCCTGCCTACATAGTACCAAAAAACGGCCGCCGCGCGCCCCTGTCGCGGGTCAATAGGGTGGGGCGGCCGGTTTCTGGGCCCTTTGGCCCATAAAACTCAGGGACCCCCGGCCCTTTGAGCTTACGGGCCCGGAGGTTAGACTATAGATGGAAGTTGACGCAGGTCAAGTGAGCCAGGAGGAAGCCATGATACGCAAAACCGCCATCACCGCAATAGCGGCCCTTCTAATACCCGCCAGCGGCTGGTCCGTCGATTTCGACGGTTCCGCCCGCAACGGCGACATAATGGAGCAGATCTCCCAGGTGGAGCTCGCCGTCCCCGCCGAGGCGATAGCCGCCCAGCCCCAGGACAAGGGGATATTCGACTGGCTCTTCGGCAAGTCCGTGAAGGAAGCCACCATAATGGTCTTCATAAACGGCAAGAACAATCTCGAGAAGTACGGCCTCAAGGACATGAACGAGATGGAGATGATAGGCTCCTCCGACAAGGTCAACGTTGTCGTACAGATCGGCCGCATGGCCGGCTTCGACGCGGGCGAGGGAGACTGGCAGACCACCCGCCGCTACCTGGTCAAGAAAGACAACGACACCGCCAACGTCACTTCCCCTATAGTAGAAGAGATGGGCTCCGTGGACATGGGCGATTACCGCCAGCTGGCCGCTTTCGGCAAATGGGCCAAGGAGAAATATCCGGCCAAGAAGTACATGATGGTGGTCTGGAACCACGGCGACGGCTGGCTCAAGAACAAGGCCGCCAAAGAGGACGATAACAAGGGCATTTCCTACGACGACGAGACCGGAAACCACATGACCATCCCCGAGCTCGCGGCCGCGCTGCGCGAGATGGGCGGAGTGGACGTGTACGGCTCCGACGCCTGCCTGATGCAGATGGCCGAGGTGGTCTACGAGCTCAAGGACGTCGCCAAGTTCATAGTCGGCTCCGAGGAGACCGAGCCCGGCGACGGCTACACCTACGACCTTTTCCTGGGCCCCATCGTGGCCAACCCCGGCATGAGCGCCGAGCAGATGGCCAAAGTCGCGGTGGACGGCTACAGCGACCACTACCAGGGCATCAACCAGGGCTCCACCCAGAGCTATGTGAGGACCGCCGAGATAGCCGGCTTCACGCAGAAAGCCAACGCCTTCGCGGCCGCCGTCATGGCCGCCAACGAGAAAGAGATCGCCAGGACCGCCCGCTCCTCCGCGATGAAGTACGCGATCTCGGACAATAAGGACCTCTACGACTTCGCCAGGCTGGTTTCGGCCGCCTCGCAGAGCCAGGCGGTCAAGACCGCCGCCGCGGACCTGATGGCCAATATCACCGGACGCCTGGTCGGGCATAACCGCACCAACAACCAGCCGGCCTACTACTGGTACCCGGCCGTGGACTACTCGCCTTCCAAGGGCATAGCGGCCTACTTCCCCTCGGGCTCCTTCGCCCCGGGCTACGACGAACTGCAGTGGGCCTCGGCCTCGCAGTGGGACGAGTTCGCCGCCTGGATGAACCAGCAGTAAAAAAGATCGGGCTGAGACAAAAGAGGCCGCGGGTTCCGCCCCGCGGCCTCTCTGTTTTGCCGGCCCTTTTGGCGCCCCGGGCCTGGGCCCTTTGTTCCTTGCCCGGGGAGCCTCCCCGGGCTACACTATAAGCGTAGTTGACGGCGGTCAAGATTGGAGGAACGATGATGCGCAAGACAGCGATTACGGCGATAGCGGCCCTTCTGATGCCGGCGGCCGGCTGGTCCGTCGATTTCGACGGTTCCGCCCGCAACGGCGACATAATGGAGCAGATCTCCCAGGTGGAACTCTCCGTTCCCGCCGAGGCGATAGCGGCCCAGCCCCAGGATAAGGGCATATTCGACTGGCTCTTCGGCAAGGGCGAGGCCGAGTGGACCATCATGGTCTTCTCCAACGCCAAGAACGACCTGGAGCGCTTCCTCCTCCGGGACATAAACGAAATGGAGCTGGTCGGTTCCAACAAGAAGCTTAATATCGTGGTCGAGGTCGGCCGCATGGACGGGTACGATTCCTCGGACGATAACTGGACCGGGGTCCGCCGCTACCTCATACAGAAGGACGGCGATATGAGCAAAATGGGCTCCAAGCTCATCCAGGAAATGGGCATGACCGACATGGGCGATTACCGCAACCTGGCCGCTTTCGGCAAATGGGCCAAAGAGAATTTCCCGGCCAAGAAGTACATGCTGATAGTCTCCAACCACGGCTCCGGGTGGGAGAAAGGCGTGGAGCGCTCGGTGGTGGAGAACAAGGGCATCTCCTACGACGAGCAGAGCGGCAACCATATCAATACCCCGCAGCTGGGCGCCGCGCTGCGCGAGATCGGCAAGCTGGACGTGTTCAGCACCGACGCCTGCCTGATGCAGATGGCCGAGGTGGTCTACGAGATCAAGGACAATGTCGACTTCATCGTGGGCTCCGAGGAGACCGAGCCCGGCGACGGCTACACCTATAACGACTTCCTGGGCCCGATAGCCGCGCGGCCCACGATGACGCCGCAGGAAGTGGGCCGGCTGACCGTGGACGCCTACAGCGACCATTACGACAAGATCAACCAGGGCTACACGCAGAGCCTGGCCAGGTCTTCTGCCGTGGGCGGCCTGCTGACCGCGACCAACGCCTTCGCCGACGCCATGATGGCCTCTGGCGAGAAAGCGCTGGCCAAGAGCGCCCGCAACGCGACGATCAACTTCGCCGTGTACGAGAACCGCGACATGTACGACTTCGCCCGCCGCGTGGTGGAGGGTTCGCAGGACCAGAACGTGAAAGCCGCGGGCCAGGCGCTCATGGACTATATCACCGGCTCCCTGATGATCCACAGCCGTACCCGCGACAGCCAGGGCGGGTTCTGGAGCGGGCCCAAGCAGTATACGCTGGCCAAGGGCATGGCGGCCTACTTCCCCTCGTCCGGCCTCGCCGACGGCTACGCCGAGCTGGCCTGGGCGCGGGATTCCCGCTGGGACGAGTTCGTCCTCTGGATGAACCAGCCGTAAAAAGATCGGGCAGAGACGACGAAGGCCCCGGGTTCCGCACCCGGGGCCTTCTTATTTGCGGCGTTTACTTCACTTTGGAGCGGAAGTAGGCGACGGTCTTCTTCAGGCCTTCCTCGAGGCCGACTTTCGGCTCCCATTTTAGGACCTTGCGCGCCTGGGTGATGTCGGGTCGTCGCACCTTGGGGTCGTCCGTCGGCAGCGGGCGGAAGACTATCTTCGACCGGCTGCCGGTTATCTTCTTTACGGCCTGGGCCAGCTCGAGCAGGGTTATCTCGTGCGGGTTGCCGATGTTCATCGGCCCGTTGTGGCCGCTCCGCAGCAGGCGGTAGATGCCCTCGATGAGGTCCGAGACGTAGCAGAGGCTGCGCGTCTGGCTGCCGTCGCCGTAAACCGTTATCGGCTTGTTCTTGAGCGCCTGCACCATGAAGTTGGGCACGGCCCGTCCGTCCTCGAGCCTCATGTTGGGCCCGTAGGTGTTGAAGATGCGCAGCAGGCGCACCTGCACGCCGTGGTAGCGGTGATAGGCCATCGTCATGGCCTCGGCGAAGCGCTTGGCCTCGTCGTATACGCCGCGCGGGCCTATCGGGTTGACGTTGCCCCAGTAGCCCTCGTGCTGCGGGTTTATCAGCGGGTCGCCGTAAACCTCCGAGGTGGAGGCGATCATGAAGATCGCCTTCTTGTCCTTGGCCAGGCCCAGCGCCTTGTGCGTGCCCAGCGCGCCCACTTTAAGCGTCGGTATCGGGTGCTTGAGGTAGTCTATGGGGCTCGCCGGGCTGGCGAAATGCATGACCGCGTCCAGCTTGCCCGGGACGTGCAGGTAGTTGGTCACGTCGTACTTGGTGAACGAGAACTTTTCGTTGCCGAAGAGGTCTTTTATGTTCTCGATATTGCCGGTGATGAAGTTATCCAGCCCGATGACCGAGTGGCCTTTGGCCAGCAGGTAGCGCGACAGGTGGCTGGCCAGGAAGCCGGCCGCGCCGGTGACGAGTATCCTCATTTCAGGGCCTCCCTACCGACTTATAGGTCCAGCCCAGCGCGCGCATTTTGGCGGGGTCGTAGAGGTTGCGGCCGTCCACCATGATCGGGTGCTTCACCGCGGTCATCAGCCGCTTCTGGTCGAGCGCGGCGAACTGTTTCCACTCGGTGACCAGGCAGACGCAGTCCGCTCCCTTCACGCAGTCGTACTCGTCCTTCGCGAAATAGAGGCCCTTCATGACCTTAGTGGCGTTCTCCTGCGAGACCGGGTCGTAGCCGCGCACTTTGGCGCCGCGTTTTACGAACTCGGCGGCGATGTCTATGGACGGGGCGAAGCGCATGTCGTCGGTCTCGGGCTTGAAGGCCAGGCCCAGCAGCGCTACGGTCTTACCTTCCAGGTTCCAGAGCTCGTCCTCCACTTTCTTGACCATCCAGAGTTTCTGCCCCTCGTTGATGTCCTTGACCGTCTTGAGCAGGTCGAAGTCGTAGCCCACCTGGCGGCTCAGCCAGTAGAAGGCCTCGAGGTCCTTGGGGAAGCAGAAGCCGCCGAAGCCGATGCCGGCCTTGAGGAAGGAGGCGCCGATGCGCTTGTCCAGGCCCATGCCGCGCGCCACGTCTTCGACGTTGGCGCCGGTGCGCTCGCAGACATTGGCCACGGCGTTGATGAACGAGATCTTGGTGGAGAGGAAAGAGTTGGAGGCGTGCTTGATGAGCTCGGCGCTCTTTACGCTGGTCACCACGATGGGGGCTTTTTTCAGCGGCTTATAGACCCGGCGCATCACCTCTTCGGCGCGTTTGGAACTGACGCCGGTCACGACGCGGTCGGGCTCCAGGAAATCCCAGACCGCCGTGCCCTCGCGCAGGAACTCGGGGTTGGAGGCGACGTCGAAGGGGATATGCCGCTTGTTGTGGCGGTTGACGGTCTTCTCTATGCGGTCGCAGGTGGAGACCGGGACGGTGGATTTCTCCACGATAACCGTATAATCGGTCATGTTGAGCGCCACCTGCTCGGAGACTTTCTCTATGGCGCTGAGATCGGCCGAACCGTCCTCGCGCGGCGGGGTGCCCACGGCTATGAAGACGGCCTCGGCCCTGTGGCCCTTGTGCAGCATGCCCTCCTTCACCGATGAGGCGAAGTGAAGGCGCCCGGCCTTCACGTTCTTCCTGACCACCCGCTCCAGGTCGTCCTCGTAGATGGGCATGACGCCCTTCTCGAGCATCTTTATCTTGCGGGGATCGTTGTCAACGCAGACCACCCGGTGGCCGATCTCCGCCAGGCAGGCTCCGCTGACCAGGCCGACATAACCGGCCCCGACCATGCAGATGTTCACTTTTTCATTCCTGGTTTTTTTCATCGCGTCCTCATAAAACCGCCGGCACGCTCTTCGAGCATGCCGGCGCGGTGTAGTCTGGTAAAAAAGCCCCGTCTATTTCGCCGGCGCGGACCCGTTGGCGGGGTCGCAGGTTATTTCGCTCTCCGGCTCGAGTTCTATTTCCTTCGCCCTGGCCAGCTCGCAGGCGCGCTTCTGCTCGGCGCGGCCCATGAAATAGATGGCGACGAAGATAGCGGCCAGGCCGAACCAGTCTTCCCTGGCCGGCGGCTTCTGTCCGGCTATCAGCCACCAGACCACCAGCGTAGCCACGGTGCCGGCTACCAGCGAGGTCACGCGGTTGACCAGGCCTGCGAAGGTGGCGGTGCGGCCCTTGAACATGAACAGGAACACCGAGAAGAAGGCCGCGAAGCCGAACGGCACGCCGGACATTATGCCTTCTTTCCAGAGCGCCGGGGTGTTGACCAGCGAATCCTTGAACTGGAAGCCGAAGGTCTTGGGATCGGCGACGCCCAGGTCCACCGAGTAGAAGAGCAGGGTCCCGGCTATCAGTATCGCTATAGTGGAGGAGATCTGCTCCACCGCGAAGAAGCCCTTGGTGTCGTAGATGGCGTCCTTCTTGCGGGTGTTCTTGTAGTAGTTGAAGATGTAGATGCGGATGGAGTAGGCCGTCAGATAGGCGGCGAGTATGGTCATCGCGGCCGCGTTGCCCAGGAAGTCGAAGTCGCCGGGCTTCACGTAGATCATCTTGATGCTGACGGCGACGAGGGCGAAGACGACGGCCACGTTCTCCTCCCAGTAGACGGTCTTCTTGAGCACGCCCTGGGCTATCTGTATGGCGTCTATTACGCGGCTGATGATGATGACGCTGGCGCGCATGATGATCATGGCGACCATCACCGAGATGGGCAGCACGTACATCAGCGTGGTCGTCGGGATGATGACCGCGGTGCAGACGCCGGACGGGATGATGTAGAGGAATTCGCGGGGCATGCGTATGCCGAGGACGGTGGTGTAGTCGGTGGACTTGAATTTGTACCAGCCCCAGAGGATGACGACGAGGTTGCAGATCAGCATGCCGCCGATGGTGTTGTAGACCGTGTAGGTGTTGCCGCCCATGCCCAGGACCTTGGCGAAATACTTGGCCAGGAACCCGGTGACGACGTAGAGGCCGAAATAGGCGAAGGAATACTGCAGCAGCCTTTCGGTGGTGCCCTCGTGGCTCTTATGGAAGAATACGTTGGTGAGCGTTTTTATCATCTCTTTTCGTCCCCTTACAAATAATTATCTTTTTATTATATATAAATCACGGCGGTAATTTCAGCGGCAGGCCCGCAGTTTTTCTTCGAAAGCGGCGTCCGCGGTCTCGCCGGCGGCGCGCGCGGCCGACCAGGC
>DNQL01000156.1 GCA_003500765.1 Elusimicrobiota bacterium
CACGGTCAGCGGCGAGCCGGTGCCCTCCGCCTCCAGGCCCTTGCCCAGGCCGGTGGTGGCGCCCAGCGTGATCACGCGCACGGCGTTGTCGCCCAGGTGCTGGGCGACCTCGGCGACCAGGACCTTGTCCTGGCCGTCCTCCTTGTACTTGATGCGCACCGCGTCGAGGATCCTGGGCAGTTCGCCCTGCGGGAATTCGATGTCCACCACGGGACCGACTATCTGCACGACTTTACCTGTGTTCATGGAAGCTCCTTGAAAGGGTTATCCGCCCAGCGCCTCGGCCCCGCCGACTATCTCGTTGAGCTCGGTGGTTATCATGGCCTGGCGCATCTTGTTGAGTTTCAGAGTGAGGTCGGAGATCAGGTCCGAGGCGTTGCTGGAGGCCGACTCCATGGCGCTCATGCGCGCGGCCAGCTCGGCGGCCTGGGACTCCAGCAGTATCCGGTACACCTGCGCCTTGACGAAGCGGGGCAGCAGGGCGCCCAGGAACTCGGCCTTGCCGGGTTCGAAGGAGAAATTCTGGCAGAGCGGGCCGCAGGAGGGGTCGAGCAGGATGTGGCGGCTCAGCGGCAGCAGCTGCGCCTCCACCACGCGCTGGGACATCATCGACTTGAACTCGTTGTAGATGACCGTGTAGCCGCAGGCGGAGCAGGCCTCGTAGGACTCGAGCATCCGGCCCGCCAGCAGTTCGGCGTGCGCGTAGCCGGCTTTTGGGAAGACGCCGGTCAGCTCCATCTCTATCTCCAGGTCCAGCCCTTTGATACGGCGGAAGAAGTCGCGGGCTTTGCGGCCGACCAGCGCCAGCCGCACCTTGCGGCCGCGGTGCCGGGCCAGCCAGGCCAGCGAGGCCTTGAGGATATTGTTGTTGAAAGAGCCGCAGAGGCCCTTGTCCGCGGTCACGACGCAGAGGCCGATGGGACCGTGGTCCTTGCGCTCTTCGAAAAGGTGATAGGCCGGCGAGGTCCTGAAGTCGTCCTCTCCCATCTCGCCGTAAAGGTCCCGGAGCATCCCCTCCATCCGCGTGGCGAAGGGCCGCGAGGCCAGTATGGAGCTCTGCGCCCGCTTGATGCGCGCGGCCGCCACCATCTTCATGGCGTAGGTTATCTGCCGTATGTTCTTTACGGACGAGATGTGCTTTCTGATGTCGCGCAATGAAGCCATTTCAGCCGGGCCTTACTTCCAGCCCTTCTCCAGTACCTTCACGTAGTCGGCAATGCCGTCGGCCAGGCTCCACTCGGGCCTGTAATTGAGCAGCGCCTTGGCCTGCCGCAGGTCGGCCTGCGTCTTGTTCTGGTAGAAGCCGTACGGGTTGTCGAAATATTCCGGGGCCAGGTCGGTGGCCATGGCCTTGTTCAGCGCGTCTATGACCGCGTTGAAGTTCTCGGGCCGGCCGGTGGCCGCGTTGCAGACGCAGGACCGCTCGGCGTCGAGGGCGTTGAGGTTGGCGCGCACCAGGTCCTTCACGTAGACGAAGTCGCGCATCTGCTCGCCGTACTTGAAGACGCGCGGCCGCTTGCCCGCCTTCATCTGGTTGTAGAGCTGGAAGATCATGCTGGCCATCTTGCCCTTGTAGTACTCGCGCGGGCCGTAGACGTTGAAATAGCGCAGCCCCACCAGCGTCATATCCTTATGCTCTTCGGCGAACTCGCGGGCGACATTGTCCATGATGGCCTTGGAGAAGCCGTAGACGTTCTCGGGCGTGGGAGTCTGGTTCTCGAGCATGGGACACTCGGAATTGCCGTACACCGCCGCGGAGGAGGCGTAGACCACGCGCTTGACGCCGTACTTGAGCGCGTATTCCAGCACGTTGCGGAAGCCGTCCACGTTGGCGGCCATCATCCTGCGCTGGTCGGCCTCGGTGGTGTCGACTATCGCGGCCTGATGGAACACGGCGTCCACCGCGCCGACCCGCCCGAACCACTCCCGGGAGAGGATGTCGTCGGAGACCACGTCGCCCCCGAATCCCGAGAGGTTCCTGAAATCGCCGGACGAGAAATTATCCAGCACCGTCACTTTGGCCTTGCGCTCTTCTTCCAGCGCGAAAGCGATATTGGAACCGATGAATCCGGCGCCGCCGGTTACCAGGTATTTCATATCTCCGTCCTCAGTTCCTGGAGAGGAACTCCTTCTTGAACTCGTCTATGGCCGACACCAGGCGCGACTCGAGGTCGGCGTCCAGCTCCTTCTTCTCCGCTATGTCGGGAAGAAGTTTGGGATACTTCTCTTTTACGCGGGCGATGAGCCCCTCCTCGAACTTGCGCACGAGGGGCACGTCTATTTCGTCCAGGTGGCCGCGCACGCCGGCGAAGAGCACGGCTATCTGCTCCTCGGTGGCCATCGGCCGGTACTGGTCCTGCTTGAGCAGTTCCACCATGCGCTGGCCGCGCTTGAGCTGGTCCAGGCTGGACTTGTCCAGGTCGGAGCCGAACTGCGCGAAGGCCGCCAGCTCGTTGTACTGGGCCAGGTCCAGGCGCAGCCGGCCGGCCACCTGGCGCATGCCCTTGGACTGCGCCGAGCCGCCGACGCGCGACACGGACACGCCAACGTTGACGGCCGGGCGTATGCCGGAGTGGAAGAGGTTGGACTCAAGGTAGATCTGCCCGTCGGTGATGGAGATGACGTTGGTCGGGATATAGGCCGTCACGTCGTTAGCCTGCGTCTCGATCACCGGCAGCGCGGTGATGGACCCGCCGCCGTTATCGGCCGAAAGCTTGCAGGCGCGCTCCAGCAGGCGCGAGTGCAGGTAGAACACGTCGCCGGGGTAGGCCTCGCGGCCCGGGGGGCGGCGCAGCAGCAGCGACATCTGGCGGTAGGCCTGAGCGTGCTTGGAAAGGTCGTCGTAGATTATCAGCACGTGGCGCCCGGCCCACATGAACTCCTCGCCTATCGCGCAGCCGGAGTACGGCGCCAGGTAGAGCAGCGAGGCGGGCTTGGCGGCGCCGGCGGTGACGATGATGGAATACTCCATCGCGCCGTTCTCCTCCAGCGTCTTAGCCACGCGCGCCACCGTGGATTCCTTCTGGCCTATCGCGACGTAGATGCAGATGGGGCGGGTCTCTTTAGGCTCGTTACGCTGGTTGATGATGGCGTCGATGGCGATGGCGGTCTTGCCGGTCTGGCGGTCGCCGATGATGAGCTCGCGCTGCCCGCGGCCGATGGGCACCATGGAGTCGATGGCCTTGATGCCGGTAGAGAGCGGCTCGCGCACGGGCTGGCGCGCCACCACGCCGGGAGCGATGATCTCGACGGGGCGCGTTTTCCTGGAGGCGATAGGGCCCTTGCCGTCGAGCGGGTTGCCCAGCGGGTCCACCACGCGGCCGATCATGGCGTCGCCGACGGGCACTTCCAGCACGCGGCCGGTGCGCTTTACGCGGTCGCCCTCGCGGATCAGGGAGTCGGCGCCCATGACGACGCAACCGACGTTCTCGCGCTCGACGTTGAGCACCATGCCGGCCACGCCGCCCTCGAACTCGACGAGCTCGTTGATGACCGCGCCGGAGAGGCCGTAGACGCGGGCGATGCCGTCGCCTATCTGCAGCACCTGCCCCAGCTCGGACAGCTCGGAGTCGGGCACGAACTTCTCTATCTTGCCCTTTATTATGTCTGTGATCTCTTCAGGCCTTATCATGCGTACCGCCTATGTGGTGATTTTCTTCCTGAGCCGCGCCAGCCTGCCGCTGAGCGTGGCGTCCAGCAGGAAGCCGCCGAAACCGGCTTCGAAGCCGCCCAGTACTTTTTCGGAAATCTTGCCGGAAACGGTCACTTTCCGGCCGGAAAACACGGAGAGAGCCTTCTCTATGCCCGCGCGCTCCGCGTCGGAGAGCGGGTAGCGCGAGGTAACTTCGCCGCGGAGCACTCCGGCCGCCTCGTCGGCGATCAGCGCGCAGCGCGAGACTATCTCCCCCAGCAGGCCCAGCCTGCCCGTTTTGACCAGCAGGGAGGCCAGCGCCAGCGCGCGGGCGAGTTCCGGGGCGGGGCAGGCCTT
>DNQL01000110.1 GCA_003500765.1 Elusimicrobiota bacterium
AGGCGACGCGGCCGTGGTCCCGGCCGCCTCGCTCGCCTCCTCGGACGCGGCGCTGGAGATACTCCAGGTCTATCCCGCCGCCACCGCCGTCGGGCGGCCGGTACTGGCCCGCGCCAGGAGGGAGGGAACGGCCGAGATAACCGGACCTTCGACCAATTCCGGGCTGCGCGGCATGCTCCGCGACATAGCGGAGGCGGGTATAGCCACGGTATTCGTGGACGGCGCGGTTGACCGCATAACCCAGGCCGCCGCGGACGCCGGGGCCGGCATAGTCTACGTGACCCGGGTGGAGCCGGGCACGCTGTCTTCGGCGGCCGACGCCGTTAACCTGCTCGCGGACGCCGCCGGCTGCCCGGCCGCGCCGGACTGGAAGGATTTTTTCGCCGGGGCCGAGGCACCGGGGGAAAAGGGCGTTTTCGCGGTAAAGGGTGCTTTCACTTCTTCGCGCGCCGCGGAAGTCCCGCCGGACGCGCGCCGCCTGATCCTGGAGGACCTGACCAAGGTCTTCGTCGGCTGGCGCGAATGGTCGGCCCTGCGCCGCCGCTTGAAGATCGCCTTCGCCGTAAACCTCCCGCTCAAAGGGGTGGCGGCGAATCTTTACAATGTGACCCCGGGGGATTTCGAAGCGAAACTCACGCCGGCCGCCCGGGTGAAGCTGGTATACAACCCGTACTTAAGAAAATGAAAGAGACCGCCGCCAAATTCTGCGAGTTCGACCAGTTCCTGGCCCATTACGAGCCGCTGACCCCCTATGGCCGCGCGGAGAAGCTCCGGGGGACTTTCTACTCTTCGGCGAAAGAGCTCGAAACGCTCTACGACCTCACCGACGGCTTCGCCGCTTTCGCGAAGAACAAGACCAGGGCGGACAAACTTGCCTGGCATCTCAAGAATATTCCCGCGCTGCCGGCGGACGGCCCGTCTTCCGGTCCGGCCGGTCTCTTCCTCGTTCACCGCTTCCTCTCCAATTTCAAGGCCGCCGCCCGACTGCTGCCCGCCCCGCTGGCTAAAAAGACGGGCTTTCACTGGACCTGCTCGGACCTGCTCTCGATACTGGACAAGGGCGCGCAGTCCGGGGCCTTCCACATAGCCGACGCCTTCAGCCCCGCCCTGGCCAGGGTCCGGCGCGCCATAGCCGAGACCGACCGACATCTCGCCGGGTTGCGCGCAGAGCGACTGGCCGGGATACGCAAATGCTCCGGACTGGATTTCGGAGATCTTGATTTCCTGGTCATCGCCGAGGACAGGGCCAGGCAGCTCTGCGAGTCCGGCCATGTCTTCACCGAGCCCTACGACGCGGGCCGGGTCGTGACCAAGCCGATCATGACCCCCGCCTGGCTGGAACTCTCCGGCGAGCGGGAGCGCTTGCGCGCGGAGGAAGGAAGGGCGGAAGCCCTGGCCTGCGCGGAACTCTGGGCCGCCGTGACCGGCGAGAGGGCCGCGTTGGAGGCCTGCGAGAAAGCCGTAGAGCTCTGCGACCGCGCCTTCTCAAGGGCGCGTATGGCGAAGGGACTGTCGCTGTCCCGGCCGGAACTGAAATCCGCCGGCGCCCCGATAGCCGTGAAAGGCGCCCGGTTCCTGCCGCTGGAGAGGACGCTCGGGGAATACGGCCTCCCCTATACCCCGCTCGATTTCACTTTCGGCAAGCGCCTCTCGGTCATACACGGCTCCAACATGGGCGGAAAGACCGTGGTCCTCAAGACCGTGACGCTGCTGCAGCTGGCCGCCCAGTCGGGATTTTTCGTGCCGGCGAAAAAGTATTCGGCGCCGGTCTTCTCCGGGCTCGCCGCCGTATGGGGGGACCCCGACGACAAGGCGGAGGGCCTGAGCGCGTTCGGCCTGGAGATGGAGGCCTTCAACCGGGCCTGGGCCGCCGCGGACCGGCCGCTGCTGCTGGTAATGGACGAGTTCGCCAGGACCACCAACGCCGCCGAAGCGTCCGCCTTGATCTCGGGCGTACTGGAGGAAGCAGTCTCCAACCGCAATGTCCGCCTCATGCTCGCCACCCATTTCCGCGCCCCGCTGCCGCGGGAGGCCGCGGCCCTGCGCATGCTCGGCTTCGACCCGGCTTCCTTCCGCAGGCATTACAAGGGGAAGACGGCCGCGGGACTGCGCGAAAAGTTAAAGACCATAAACAGGTTCATGCGCTACGGCCTCGCGGCCGACAAGGGGGCCGCCGGCCCGGCCGACGCCCTCAGCATAGCCGCGATACTGGGCGTGCCCGCCCGGATAATAAAGGCGGCGGAAAGATCGATGGAGGAAAATAATGCCCGCGACTAAGTCCAAGTTAGGCCTCTCTAAGCAGAAGATAGCCGGGGCGCGAGCCCTGGCCGCGAAAATAGCGGCCCCCGTCCAGAAATACATCGAAAAGCACACCACCGTCACGGTGGAACGCGCGACGCTGCGCCTGCTGGGCGCCGACGGCGCGGACAAGGACGGAGTGCCCGTGCCGAACATCGTGGTCTCGCAGTGCGGCGAGGCCGCCGCAGGCGGGGCCGCCCGGACCTATATCAACGCCCTGGTCAAGCGCTCCAGCACCACCGAGCAGCTCAACGAGGAGATAGCCGCCGGCCTGGACATAACCGGGATCCCCGCCGCCGACGAGAAACAGGTGAAGGCCCGCGCCGCGGACCTGGTGGAGCGCCTGGACGCGCGCATCTCCGGCAACGTCAAGTACCGCCGGGAGCGGCTCGCCGAATGGAAAGAGGCGGAGAAGTCGCCGCTCATCTACGTCATCGTGGCCACCGGGAACATCTACGAGGACGTCAAGCAGGCCCGCGCCGCCGCTCTGCAGGGCGCCGACATCGTGGCCGTCATACGCACCACGGCGCAAAGCCTGCTGGATTACGTTCCCTACGGCGCCACCACCGAGGGCTTCGGCGGCACCTTCGCGACGCAGGAGAACTTCCGCATAATGCGCAAGGCCCTCGACGAGGTCGCCGCGCAGGAGAAGCGCTATATCCGCCTGGTCAACTACTGCTCCGGCCTCTGCATGCCCGAGATCGCCGCGATGGGCGCGCTCGAGCGCCTGGACATGATGCTCAACGACTCGATGTACGGGATCCTCTTCCGGGACATCAACATGTACCGCACCTTCACCGACCAGCATTTCTCCCGCATGATAAACGCGGCCGCGGATATCACCATAAACACCGGCGAGGACAATTACCTCACCACATCCGACGCCATAGAGAAGGCGCACACGGTGCTCGCCTCGCAGTTCATCAACGAGCGCTTCGCCGCCAACGCCGGCATGCCCGAGCGCCTCATGGGCCTCGGCCACGCCTTCGAGATGAACCCGTCGACGAAGAACGGCTTCCTCTACGAGTACGCGCAGGCGCAGATGGCCCGCGAGATCTTCCCGGTACACCCGCTCAAGTACATGCCGCCGACCAAGTTCATGACCGGCGACGTCTTCAAGGGCTACGCGATGAACACCATGTTCAATTTCGTATCCAAGGCCACCAACCAGAGCATAGAGCTGCTGGGCATGCTGACCGAAGCCATACACACGCCCTACCTGCAGGATCGTTACCTGGCCATCGCCAACGCCCGCTACGTCCACGAGAATATCGCCGACTTCAGCTCCGAGATAGAGTTCCGCAAGGGCGGGATCATCAGGCGGCGCGCCGCGCAGGTCCTCGACGAGACCGCGGCGATGCTCCGCGAGGTGGAGAAGGCCGGCATCTTCGACGCCATCGCCAAAGGGATGTTCGCCGAAGTAAAGCGCCCCAAGGACGGCGGCAAGGGCCTCGACGGCGTCTTCGAAAAAGCGCGCGGCTACTGGAACCCGGTGGAGGTCTACCTCCGCCGCAAGCTCAAGATATCCCGCTGAGAACAGGAGAACCTATGTTCATAAAACCTTACGGTGACACTCTGGACGACGGCGCGGTGCAGCTCTCCTTCACGCTGCCGGTATGCTGCGGCGGCCGCGCCAAGGAAGGGGCCCGCCAGTACGTGCTCAAGCTGGGCTTTAAGCACGCCGAGATAGTGCACGCGCACCCGCTCTCCCCCGAATTCACGTTCTTCGTGGCCTACGCCAAGACCGACGTCGCGCTGGACTACAGCAAGGTGGAGTACGCCGAGGCCGTGGACAAGTCCATGAACATGACGCAGGTCGACGAGTTCATAAAAGAGCACTTCAAGCGCAAACTCGTCATCTTGGGCGCCTGCACCGGCACCGACGCGCACACCGTCGGTATAGACGCCATCATGAACATGAAGGGCTACGACCACCATTTCGGCCTCGAGCGCTACACGATGATAGACGCCTACAACCTGGGCTCGCAGGTCCCCAACGAGAAACTGCTGGAACAGGCGAAACGGCTCAAGGCGGACGCGGTGCTGGTCTCGCAGATAGTGACGCAGAAGGACGTCCATATCCACAACCTGACCAACCTGATCGAACTGGCGGAAGCCGAGAAACTGCGGGACAAACTGGTAATGGTCATCGGCGGCCCGCGCGTGAACAATAAGCTGGCCAAGGAGCTGGGCTACGACGCCGGCTTCGGGCCCGGCACTTTCGCCGAGGACGTGGCGACTTTCGTGGTCAAGAAACTGGCAAGAACCCTGCTGAAGAAATAAGGAGAACATATCATGGCCGAACACCTCAAACTCGACAATTCCGACAGGCTCTACAAGGAATCCCAGGAGCTTATCCCCGGCGGCATGATGGGCATACGCCGTCCCTATAACTTCGTGCCGGGCGAGTATCCCATATTCTTCGAGTCCGCCAAGGGCGGCAAGGTCACCGACGTCGACGGCAACGAGTATATCGACATGCTCTGCGCCTACGGCCCGATAATCATCGGCCACCGCGAGAAGGAGATAGACCGCGCCGTCATCGACCAGATAAAGAACAAGGGCTTCTGCATGTCCATCGTGCAGGAGGTGCAGAACACGCTGGCGAAAAAGATGATCTCGCTGGTGCCCTGCGCGGAGAAAGTGGTCTTCACCAAGACCGGCTCCGACTCCACGACCCTGGCCGGCCGCATCGCCCGCGCCTTCAACGGCAGGGGCAAGATCGTGCGCTGCGGTTATCACGGCTGGCACGACTGGTGCGTGGAACAGAAGGGGGGAGTCCTGCCCAAGGCCTACGAGGACGTGCTGGAGGTCCATTACAACGACCTGCAGGGCCTCGAGGACGTCCTGAAGGCCCACGGCTCCGATATCTCGCTGATAATCATGACCCCGGTCGGACACCCCAACGCCCACGAGGTGGAGATGCCCAAGCCCGGCTACCTGGAAGGCGCCAAGAAACTGGCGGAACAGTACGGGGCCGTGCTCTGCTTCGACGAGATACGCACCGGTTTCCGCATGAGCCTGGGCGGCGCGCAGCAGTACTTCGGCGTGACCCCGCATATGGCGGTCTTCGGCAAGGCCATGGCCAACGGCTACGAGATAAGCATGGTGGCCGGCCGCCGGGACATCATGGACGTGCTGGTCAGCAAGGCCTTCGTCAGCTCGACCTACTTCAACAACACGCTGCCGATGGTGGCCTCGCTCAAGACGGTGGAGATGATGGAGCGCGACGGGATACTCGACGCCGTCGCCCGGCGGGGCAAGGCCTTCTGCAACAAGGTCAAGAAGCACGTCAGGCACAGCGGCCTGCCCGTCACTTTCACCGGCTCGCCCTGGATGCCCTACATCACCTTCGACAAGGACGAGACGGGGCGCTACAAGAAGCTCCGCACGGCCTTCTACACCCAGCTGATACGCCGCAAGGTGTTCCTGCAGCCGTATCACCACGGCTATGTCTGCTACCGCCACACGCCCAAGGACCTCAACTACGCGGCGGACATGATAGCCGAGTCGCTGGAGGAGATAAAGAAGACGGCGTGAGCCCCGGCAGAGGCTCATCGCGCGGGCAGGTCCTCCGGAGGGAGGGCCTGCGCCGCCGCTTTAAAGGAGGTAAAGAATGGCAGGAATAGATATAGCGATCATACTGGCGTTCATCGCCTATTCCGTATACTCGGGCTTCAGCAACAAGGATAAAGCCTCCAAAGACCTCACCGAATACTTCCTCGCCGGCCGCTCGCTGCCCGGCTGGAAAGCCGGCCTGAGCATGGCCGCCACGCAGTTCGCCGCCGACACCCCGCTGCTGGTCACCGGCATCATCGCCGTCTCGGGCATCTTCGCCCTCTGGCAGATGTGGATCTACGCCCTCGCTTTCCTCATGATGGGGTTCGTCCTGGCCTCCCACTGGCGCCGCGCCAATGTCATAACCGACGCCGAGCTCACCGAGATACGCTACGGCGGCGGCCGTGCGCTGGCCCTGCGCGGTTTCAAGGCGATATATTTCGGCACCATATTCAACTGCGTCGTGCTGGCCTGGGTCTTCTTCGCCGCCTCGCGCATAGCCGAGCCGTTCCTGCCCTGGAACGAATGGCTGCCCGCCTGGCTCTTCGGGCCCTTCGTCAGCCTGGTGCAGGCCGTGGGACTCAACATCTCCTCGGCCATGGCCGGCACCGACGCGGCCTTCGTCCTTTCGGCCAACAACCTCATCTCCGTGCTCTCCATACTGCTGGTCACCACCTTCTACTCGGCCACCGGCGGCCTGCGCAGCGTGGTGGAGACCGACGTCATGCAGGTATTCATCATGCTCGGGGCCACGATGATATTCGCGGGAATCGTCTTCGTGAAAGCCGGGGGGATAAGCGGCATTCACGCCGGTCTGCGCGACATCTACGCCGCAGGGGCGCTGGGGGGGATAAAGCCCTCGGAAATATTGGCCTTCACACCGGGCCAGGCGCATAACGTCACCTTCCCGCTGCTGGCGCTATTCGCGCTGCAGTGGATAATCCAGCTCAACTCCGACGGCACCGGCTACCTGGCGCAGCGCTCGATGGCCTGCAAGGATGAAAAGCACGCCAAGACCGCGGCCATAGTCTTCACCGGCACGCAGGTCTTCCTGCGCAGCCTGCTCTGGCTTCCTTTGGGACTGGGACTGCTGGTCCTTTTCCCGCCGGTCGCGGGACTGGCCGGCGACCTGCTGCAGGCCGACCGCGAGGGAGTCTATGTGCGCGGGATGGCCGAGCTGCTGCCGCCCGGGGTTAAAGGGCTGATGATAACCGGCATGCTCGCGGCGCTGGCGTCCACGGTGGACACCCACATAAACTGGGGCTCGTCCTACTGGGCCAACGACATATACAAGCGCATCATCTGCCAGGCCTGGCTCAAGCGCGAGCCGACCGGCAAGTCGCTGGTATGGGTGGCCCGCGGCTCCAATGTCATGCTGATCGGCATAGCGCTGGTCATCATGACGCGGCTCTCGTCGATAAACCAGGCCTGGCAGGCCAGCCTGCTGCTGGGCGCCGGCATGGGCCCGATACTCATCATGCGCTGGCTCTGGTGGCGCGTCAACGCCTGGTCCGAGATAGCGGCCATAGGCGTCTCGGCCATAGCGGCGCTGCCGCTGCTTCTCTGGGTGGAAGACCAGGCCCTGCGCCTGCTGATAATGGCCGCCATCTCGCTGACCGCCTCGCTGGCCGCGATATTCTTCTTCGGCCCCGAGGACCGCGGTCACCTCCACAACTTCTACAAACTGGTCCGCCCCAAGGGTTTCTGGCATCAGATAGCCGTGGAGTGCAAGGACCATGCGCATAACGGCCCCCGCAGGCTGGCGCTGTCGGTGGCTGCCATGTTCACCGCGGGGATCTCGGTGTTCTGCCTGCTCCTAGGCGCCGGCTCCGCCATCGCGGGCAGCCCGCCGCCGGCGATATGTCCCTGGCCGGCCGTCTGGATAACCGCCAACCTGGCCGTGGGCCTGGCGCTCTGCCCCGTCTGGTACAAGCTGGGCTTCAAACTGGAAACGCATTGAAACGCATAGTACACGTCATAACCCGGCTGGAACCGGGCGGCTCTTCCGAGAACACCGTCGCCAGCGCCGCCTGGCAGGCCGGCCGCGGCATGGAAGTGACGCTGATACACGGCCCCTGCCGGGGCTCCCTGCCCGTCCCGGCCTCCGTCAGCGCCATCGAGCTGCCTGACCTGGGCCGCGAGATCTCGCCGCCGCGGGACCTGCGCGCCTATGCCGCGCTCCGACGGATATTCCGGGAGCTGAAGCCGGACATCGTACACACCCACACTTCCAAGGCCGGGTTCCTCGGCCGGCTGGCCGCCGCCGGCTGCGGGGCCAAAGTCGTGCATACTCCGCACGGACATCTGCTTTACGGCTATTACGACGTCGCGAAGACCCGGCTCTTCCTGGCGGCCGAGCGGTTCGCCGCCCGCTTCACCGACGGCTTCATCGCCCTGACCGAGGGAGAGAAGAGGGAATCCCTGGCCGCCGGGATAGGCCGGCCGGAACAGTGGGCCGTCGCTCACAGCGGCGTCGACCTGCCGGAGCACCCGCCGGAGGTTTCCCGCAAGGAACTGGGAGTGCCGGAAGGCAGGTTCGTCATAGGGACCGTGGCCAGGCTGGAGCCGGTAAAAGGCGTCACGTACTTCGTCAAAGCGGCCGGCGCCCTCAGGAAGATACTCGGGCCCGTGCACCCGTTCTTCCTCGTGGTAGGTGACGGGGCGGAGTGCTCGCGGCTCTACCGTCTGGCCAAGGCCGCCGGGATAATGAACGACTGCCTTTTCACCGGCTTCCAGAAGGACGTCTACGCTTATCTCGCGGCGATGGACGTCTACGTACAGCCCTCGCTCAACGAAGCGATGGGGCGCACCGTGCTCCAGGCCCAGCACATGGGCCTGCCCGTCGTCGCCAGCCGGGTCTGCGGCATCCCCGACGTAGTGAGGGAAGGGGAGACGGCTTTCCTCGTGAAGTCCGCCTCACCGGAGCAGATATCCGCCGCCGTCGCGAAGCTGGCCAGGGACGCGGACCTGCGCTCGGCCATGGGCCGGGCCGCCGCCGCCTTCACCCGGGAGAAAGACGCCGCCGGCCGGCCGCGCTTCGGCCCGGAGGCCATGAACGCCTCCATATACGACTTTTACGGAAAGATCGCGGGGTAGACAGGGGGAGACATGCAGAAGATACTTGCCGTCGACGACGACACCAATATGCTGGAGTTCTACGGGCAGATACTGGCCGAAGCCGGCTACGGCTTCGTCAAGGCCTCCGACTTCGCCTCGGCGATAGAGATCTACACCGGAGAGAAGCCCGACCTGATAATTCTCGACGCCGACTTCCCCGGCGGCGGGGGAAAGGCCGTCATCACTTTCATCCGCGAAACGCTGGAAGAGAAGACCCCGGCCTTGTTCATCACCGGTTTCCCCGACAAGCTGGCCGCCGTGGCCGGACTGGATAATATCACGATACTCAAAAAGCCGATGGGCCCGTCGGCGATACTGGAGGTCGTGGCGAAAATGGTGAATTCGGCGGCGATAGGCAAGGCGAAGGCCGGCCGGAAGAAGATACTCGCCGTCGACGACGACCTATTCATCCTGGAACTCTACAAGGGCATGCTCGGCGACGCCGGCTTCGAGGTGCACACCGCCGAGGACTCGGTCTCGGCCATGAGCAGATTCAACGAGGTGAAGCCCGACTTGGTCATACTCGACGTGGACATGCCCGGCGGCGGCGGGCAGAAGGTCTTCGAGCGCCTGCGCAAGACTATGCTGTCCACCACACCGATAATCTTCGCCACCGGCACGCCCGAAAGCGTGCAGGGGGAAGCCCGCGCCTCGGCCGTCTCCGTCCTCAAAAAACCGCTCACGCCCCAGGTCCTCATCGGGGAGATAAAGCGGCTCCTCAAAATGGACGGCGGGGCGGCATGACCTGAGATGAAGTTCCCCGGACGGATCTTCACGCTCTTCGCGGCGCTGCTGGCGCTGCCGCCGCTGCTGCCGGCCGTGAACAACCCCGATATTTTCTGGCATCTCTCGGCCGGACGCCGCATGGCGGAGACCGGCGCGCTCATACGAGCCGATTTCCTGTCGTGGACCATGGCGGGGGAGGCGTGGACCAATTTCGAATGGCTGGTGCAGCTCATCTATCATCACCTTTTCTCCGCCGGCGGCTGGACGGCGCTGTTCATGCTCAAGTCCGCCATGCTGGCGGCCTGCCTGTTCCCGCTATGGCGCATTCTGCGCCTGCATGGGCGCGAGGGCTGGGCGATGATGGCGCTGCCTCTCTTCTCGCTGGCCATGCTCCCGATGGCCGACCTGCGGCCGGATAATTTCTCGATACTGTTCTTCCTTATACTGCTGTGGAGGCTCGAGGCGCTGCGGCTCGCCGGCGAAGCGCCATCGCCGCGGCAGACGGCCGCCGGGGCGGTTTTCTTCGCCGTCTGGGCCAATCTGCATCCCGGC
>DNQL01000082.1 GCA_003500765.1 Elusimicrobiota bacterium
CTCCACTTCGGCCAGCACGGCCCTGTAGGCCGAATCCTTCGCCAGCGCCTCTTCCAGCAGCCTCAGCCCGGCCTCGCCCCGCGCGCCCATGGCGGCGCGGGCCTTGTCGGGATCGGAACGGAGGGCCTTGATATCCAGCATGGGGGCTATTCCGCCTCTTCGAAAGGTATCTCGAATTCCCGTATCAGCAGGGAAAGGTCGTCTCCCGGCCGCGGCTCCGTCATGACCCTGAGCCGCAGCGCCAGGGGACGGAAACCGGCCGACTTTATGCGTTTCAGGTGGGCGCCCAGGTTCGCCTGGTAGATGCTCACCTTGTAGTCAGAGCCGGGGGCCAGCCTGGAAATACGCGTTTCGCTGACGTGGAAAGGCACGGTCCAGACCCCGCGCCCTCCGGGCGAGGAGATGCTGACCGAGAAATCATAGCGCAGGACCAGCCCCTCGGCCGCGCTGGAGGACGCGTTGTTTATGGTCAGCATGACGCGCGGACGGCCCTGCATGATCCCGGCGCGCGAGAATTTCAGGGAGTTCACGTCGATGTAGGGCAGCCGCTTCTGGCCGGCGGCCTTGGAGAGCTGCCACCTGGCGCCCGAGACGGAAGGCTGGGCCGGCAGCGGCGGCGCCAGGAGGATCAAAGCTGCTATCATCAGCGGCAGTTTTTTCATATCGTCTTCAGGCCAGCTTGGCCCTGAGTTCTTCCCCCATGACGAGAAGCACCAGGCACTCCGCCTCGCCGTCCCGGCACGACAGCGTCAGCCTCACCCGCACGGCGGTATCGTCGGGGGATGAGGGAATGGACTCTCCGAAAGTCCCGGTTATAAAATCCAGGCCGCCCTGTATGCAGCGCGGCACCGAAGGCAGGAGCATCTCTCCCGTCCTGGCGGCGATCACGGAAAGGAAGGAATTGAACATTATGTTCCCGACCTCGGAAATAAGCAGTTCCTCGGCCTTGTTCATGGAGCTCATCTTGACGAAAGAATAACCCAGGAAGCAGCGGGAGATGACCTCCACGTCGCCCGGGCGGAAAGTGATCAGGGAACGCAGGGAACCGGGGCCGGACACGGTAAAGACCACGCCGGCGCCGGCCTGGTCGCCGGCCGGCTTCAGGGCCTCGGCGCTGACGGCCACTTCTATCTCTTTCAGCGCCCAGTTGCCCGAAGAGATGCGGGCGAGCTTGGAGATGGAACGGGCGACCGCCTCCTCCGCCAGCCCTTTCCACTGGTCCGCGCCGGTTTTTTCTTTTTTGTTCATTCTTTGTCCACCGATCCCATGAAAGCCCTGAGCTCCGCCATCGAGAAGGGCTTGCGGAGCACGCCGATCCCTCCCAGCTCCCTTATCCTGGCGTCCACCTCCGCCTGCTCTACCGCGGAGAACGCCGCGACGCGCACCGAGGGGAACTCGCGCCGCAGCGTCTCCATCAGTTCAAGGCCGTCCCTGCCCGGCATAACAAGGTCGACGAAGACCAGGTCCGGGAGATACGCCCTGCAGGCGGCCAGCGCCGCGTCGTAATCCTGGGCAGGCTCGGCCACCTCGTGACCCTCGCCTTCCAGGGCGGTCTTCAGTATTCCGGCCGCCAGCAGGTTATCGTCCACTACCAGTATCTTCATCCGCCGCGCAGCGCGGGGTCAGGCCTTGACGGCCGCCCTGCGCTTCAGCCCTCCGCCCAGCGCCCGGCGCTTGAGCTCGGCCGCCTTGTCCGTCCTCTCCCAGGAGAACTTCGCGTCGCCGCGCCCGAAGTGCCCGTAGGCCGCGGTGCGCCTGAATATGGGCGCGCGCAGGCCCAGGGTCCTGATTATACCCTTGGGCGTGAAGTCGAACACCTTCATCGCGATATCAGAGAGCTTCGCGTCGTCCACGAGGCCCGTGCCGTGCGTGTCCACGTAAAGGCCGACGGGCTCGGCGACGCCGATGGCGTAGGCCACCTGCACGGTGCACTCGCGCGCCAGGCCGGCCGCGACGATATTCTTGGCCGCGTAGCGGGCCATGTAGGCCGCGGAGCGGTCCACCTTCGTCGGGTCCTTGCCGGAGAAAGCGCCGCCGCCATGCGGGGCCACGCCGCCGTAGGTATCCACGATGATCTTGCGGCCGGTGACGCCGGCGTCGCTCTGCGGGCCGCCGACGACGAACTTGCCGGTCGGGTTGATGAGGAACCGGGTGTTCTTGTCGATCAGTTTCTTATCTATGACCGGCAGGATCACGCTCTCTATGATCTCGCGCTTGGACTTCTCGGTTATCTGATGGCCGGTCGAGTCCAGGATATCCTCGGTGTGCTGCGAGGAGATGACGACGGTGTCCACGCGCACGGGGCGGCCGTCGAAGTATTCCACCGTGACCTGGGACTTGCCGTCGGGGCCCAGGTAGGGCAGGATCTTTTTCTTGCGCACTTCGGCCAGGCGCATGGAAAGCTTCTGCGCCAGCGTCAGCGAGAGGGGCATCAGCTCGGGGGTCTCGTCGCAGGCGTAGCCGACCATCATGCCCTGGTCGCCGGCGCCGCCGGTGTCCACGCCCTGGGCGATGTCGGGGCTCTGGCGCCCTATGACGTTGAGCACCGCGCAGGTCTCGTAGTTAAAGCCGTACTTGTTGTGGGTATAGCCGATGTCCTTTATGACGGAACGGGCCAGGGAATCCACGTCGACGTAGGTCTTGGTGGTTATCTCTCCCCCCACCATGACCATGCCGCGGGTGATGAAGGTCTCGCAGGCCACGCGGCCCGTCGGGTCCTTCCGCATTATCTCGTCGAGCACCGCGTCGGAGATCTGGTCGCAGACCTTGTCCGGGTGGCCGGCGCACACCGATTCCGACGTGAACAGATATTTCCCCTTGATCATTTTCACCTCCAGGGAGATCGTTGCGTTGGGAGAATTTCAATCTTAACAAATAAGGTCATATATGTCAATGACATTTGAAAATGTTCGAGGTTCGATGTTCGAGGTTCGACGTTGAAGAAAGAAGGTAAGAAAACGAGAGGCATGATGAATACGAAGCCAGAGGTTTGTGGTTCGAAGCTCGACTTTGAGGGAAGAAGAAATCAGGGGTTGTCCATTCCGCGGATTTGGCCCTGTTTTGCTCTTTTGCCCTTTCTTAAAACATCGAACATCGAACTCCGAACTTCGAA
>DNQL01000075.1 GCA_003500765.1 Elusimicrobiota bacterium
GTATGAGCAGCCCCTCGCTGTCGGCGTCCAGGCGGCCCGCGGGGTAGACGCCGCGCGGCAGGCCGAAGGCGGCCAGAGGCTTGTGCCCGGCTTCCGGGGTGAACTGTGAGACGGCGCCGTAGGGCTTGTAGAAGGCTATATGGGGCATAGCGGCGGCTAAAATGTTATCATATTGATTATGGGTTACATCCTGGTGGAGGACCGGAAAGCTCTTGAAAAGGTCCTCGCGAAAGCAGCTTCGAGTCCATATCTCTCGATCGACATAGAATCCAACGGCCTCTACGCCTACCGCGAGAGTCTTTGCGTCGTCCAGATCTCCGCGCAGAGCGTGGACGCCGTCATCGATTCGCTCAAGGTGGACGTCAGCCCCCTCAAGCCGATGCTGGAGGACCCCTCCATCGAGAAGCTCTTCCACTCCGGCGAGTGGGACATCAAGATGCTCAAGACCACTTTCCATACCGACGTCCGCAATATCTTCGACGTGATGATAGCGTCCAAGTACCTGGGCTTCAAGCGCTGCGGCCTGGACGCGCTGGTCAAGGAGCATTTCAACGTCGACCTCAACAAGAAGTACCAGAAGGCCGACTGGGGCCGCCGGCCGATCACGCAGGAGATGCTGGACTACGCCATCAAGGACGTGAAGTACCTCTACCGGCTGCGCAAGATCTTCGCCAAAGAGCTGGCGAAAAAAGGGCGCCTGGAGGAGATCAAGGACGAGTTCGAAAAGCTCGAGAGGCTCTCGCCGCTGAACCCGCAGTACGACCCCGACGCTTTCTTCGCCTCGCGCCAGTCCAGGGGGCTGGACCCGCGCGGGCTGGCGGTGCTCAAGGAACTTTTCGCCGAGCGCGACCGCCGGGCGCGCGAGCTGGACAGGCCGGCCTTCAAGGTGGTCGGCGACGATTTCCTCGGCTCGCTGGCCCGCGACCCCGAACAGGCGATGAAGGACATGACCGTTTTCAAGGGCGCGACCGAATACGTACTCTCCCATCACGGCCACTGGCTGGAGGACGCGGTCTCCCGAGGCCTGGCGGCCCCTGAGTACAAGCCGCCCAAGCGCGAGCGCCGCGAGAGGCCGGAGGCCGGCTGCAATTTCGAGGGGTCCAAGAAACGGGCGGCCGCACTGAAGTTATGGCGCAACGCCGCCGCCGAGGCGCGCGGCATGCTGCCCGAGTCGATACTCAACAACGACATGCTCGAGCGCATAGCGCAGACCGACCCGCAGACACTGGAGGCTATCTCCAAGGTCAAGGGGCTCAGCAAGCGCAAGATAGATTCCTACGGCGCGGAGATCCTGGCGGAGCTCGAAAAGCACCGCCAGTCCTGCGAGCCGCAGTCACCGTCCAAGTAATTTTCTGGAAAGGTCCGGTCTTCGGACGAGGCGCAGGGCCTCGGCGACGAGGGCCCGGTTCTCGGTTTTGTAATACTGGAGGAGCGCGCGCTGAAGGCGACGCTCCTTCTCTTTTTTGGGGACATAGACCGGCTTCATGGTGAACGGGTCCAGGCCGGTGTAGTAGATGGCGGTGGAGAGTTCCATCGGCGCGGGGAGGAAATCGTTTATCTGCTGCGGGCGTATGCCGCGCTCCTTGAGCCAGACGGCCAGTTCGGCCATATCCTCCAGCGTAGAGCCGGGATGCGCAGAGATGAAATAGTGCACCAGGTACTGTTCCTTGCCGGCGGCCTTGGAGGCCTTCATGAAGCCGGCGGTGAAATCTTCCAGCGCCTTGCTGCCCGGCTTGCGCATTATCGAGAGTACCCTGTCGGAGATATGCTCGGGCGCCACCTTCAGCTGCCCGCCGGTGTGTTCGCGCGCTATCTCGGCGATATAGTCGGGGCAGAGCAGCGCCAGGTCCATCCTGATGCCGCTGGCGACGAAGGCTTTCTTCAGGCCTTTGACCTTGCGCGCCTCGCGCAGCAGGCCCAGCAGCGCTTTATGCGAAACGTCGAGGTTGGGGCAGACCGCCGGGTGCAGGCAGGAGCCGCGGCGGCATTTTTTGCACATCTCCGCGTCCTTGCCGCGCATGCCGTACATATTGGCGCTGGGCGCGCCGAGGTCGGAGATCCTGCCGTGATGGCCGGGGCGCGAGACCAGCGCCGAAACCTCGGCTATCACGGAGCCGGGGCTGCGCTCCTGTATGAACTTGCCCTGGTGCAGGCCCAGCGAGCAGAAGGCGCAGCCGCCGAAGCAGCCGCGGTGTATGACGACGGAATCCTTGACGGTCTCCAGCGCGGGCACAGGCTCTTTGTATGAAGGATGGGCGCGGCGCTCGAAGGGGAGCGCGTATATCCTGTCCATCTCCGTCGTCGACAGGGGCAGGGCGGGGGGATTCTGGACGACGGCCATCTTGCCCGTCATCTCCAGCAGCGGCCGCGCGGAGAAAGGGTTGGTCTCTTCGTGCATGACGCGCGCGGCTTCGGCGAACTTGAAACGGTCGGAGGCGACCTCTCCGTATGACGGCAGCCGCAGCGCCGCGTCCGCCGGAAAAGACTCCGCCTCCGAGGCGCCCAGCGGGTATAGCGTGCCGCGGATGTCGCGCAGGGCCGCGGGCTTCTCTCCCGCGTCCAGCCGCCGGGCTATCTCCAGCACCTGGGTCTCGGCCATGCCGTATACCAGCAGGTCGGCCTTGGAGTCGAGCAGAACGCTGCGGCGCACTTTGTCGGACCAGTAATCGTAATGGGCGAAGCGGCGCATGGACGCCTCGATGCCGCCTATGACGACGGGAACGCCGGGATAGGCCTCGCGGCAGCGCTGGGCGTAGACGGTGGCCGCCCTGTCGGGCCGCAGGCCGGGGCGGCCGCCGGGCGAGAAATCGTCGGACGAGCGTATCTTCCGGTTATGGGTGTACTTGTTGATCATCGAGTCCATGTTGCCGGAGGTGACGCCGAAGAAGAGTCGGGGCTTGCCGAAGCGGCGGAAGTCGGCGGGGGAGGTCCAGGCGGGCTGGGCCAGTATGGCCACCCGGTAGCCTTCGGCTTCCAGCAGGCGGCCCAGCAGGGCCATGCCGAAAGAGGGGTGGTCCACATAGGCGTCGCCCGTCACCAGGACTATGTCCGGGGCGTCCCAACCGGTCTTTTTCATCTCTTCCGCGGTGGCGGGCAGGAAAGGCATGGGAGAAATGATAGCAAAACGACGGAAGGGGGTGGCGTGAGCGGGGTGCTGGGATGTCCCGGTCGTAGGCCTAAAGTCCTATTGCGCGTTAGGTCTTGTGGGCTTGACAAGTCAACCGGGCGCGGCTAGACTATTCATGTATAAGGGATATATATGAACAGCATCGGAAAAGACCCCGCTTTCGTCCTGACCCTGGCCCTGGGCACTTTCGCCGTAGGCGGGTTCCTGGCTATATCCCACCTGGGCAGGACCTCCGCGCCGGTACAGATGAACTCCGGTTTCGCTACCCGCTTCGCGCCCGACCAGCCCGCGGCGGCGCCGGCCGTTCCCGCCTCCCACCTGGAAAATTTCAAGCGCGGCGCCGGGGTTATCAAGGCCCAGGCCTCCGCGGCGGCGGCCAATTTCGGCTTCAGTTTCGGCGGGCCGGCCCCGGCCGCC
>DNQL01000198.1 GCA_003500765.1 Elusimicrobiota bacterium
GCCCGGGTTCGGCCCGCTCCTGGTGGTGGAGCGCCGCCGGCAAGCGCTCGCCGCGCGCCGCGGGGCAGATCAACGCCCGCGGTACCCTGTACGCCTACAACAGGGCCACACGGCAGTTCGACCTGCCCACAGGCAGGGCCTGCGCGTTAACGCTGCGGAACTTTAAAACCTACACGGACACGGACCACGGCAGCCCGCGCGAGGTTATATCCGCGAGCTACATATTGGAAGGCTTCGACGAGCCGGGCAACTACGCGGCTGGCACGGCCGTTGGCAGCGCGCCCACGCCCTACACGCCCTACGTGTCGCTGCAGAACTATCTGCAGGCCGGCCTGGCCAAGGGCATAAATGTGCAGATCTTCACCCCCAACGCCGCCTCGGCGCAGGACCTGACAGAGGGCCGGGCGCGCCCCGAATCCGTCCACGTCACCAGGGAGAACTCGGCTTCCTCTTACTTCGGAGGCGACGGCGTGAAATGGGGCTACTTCTGCGACCTGCGCTAAGCGCGGCCGGCCAGGCGCGCAACGCGGACGTTTTCAGTCAGAACAGCTCGAGTCAATAAAAGGAGAAGACTATGAACAAGATACCTGCGAGGAAGAAACTGCTGGCGGCCGCGCTCGGAGTACTGGCGCTGGCGGCGGGGATAAGCGCGGCTTCGGCGGCCAATTACAACTGGCCCGGCGAGAACTACAGCGCCTGCTACGAACTGTCCCACAGCCTGGACGCCTGGAGCCGCACCCCCGACCTTATCTGCGTGGACAAGAACGCCGGCAAGGCCAGGATCAAACTGCTGGTAAAGGAAATGGGCGGCAGCCGCCTGGTGGGGGAATTCAACCTGGACCTGCTGCGCGGTGCCAGGGATGCGGAGTTCAACCAGGACGTCTTCGGCGTCGCCAATCCCTCTAACTCCGTCTTCAACGCCCTGGAGATCAGCTTCAACGGCAACCGGGTGTTCGCCATGGACGGCGGGCCCTGGCACGAATACGGCACCCTCAGCGTGGGCAACAACCGCTTCTTCTACAGGCTGTCGCCTTTAACGAAGTAGAGGTCCGGCCGCAAAAAAGCCCCCCGCTGTTAGCGGGGGACTTTTTTCTTGCGCCGGGCGAAACCGGCTAGCGCAGGGAGTGGACACCCTGGTAGACCGGCTCCGGCGCGTCGCGGTAGGCCGACAGTTCATCCAGGGCCGTCCGCAAGCCGGCGGCGCGCAGTTCGCCCAACAGTTTCTCATTACCGAAGATCAGCTCAATACCGGCCTTGAAGCGCGAGCGGTTGCCTTCCCAGAAATACCTGGCCAGGAAATCCTGCCTGTCGGCCGGGTTATGCAGCGGGTCGTCCTCCACCACGGTGCGGCCTTCGTTCTTGAGTTTCATGATGTCGAGCATCCGCGCCCTGCGGGCCTGGTCGCCGCCGGACAGTTCGGCAAGCAGCGCGGCCCCGCGCGAGTAGGCCAGGTACTCGGTAAAAAAAGTGTCGGCGTAACCCAGCCCGTGAAGGGCCTCTTCCAGTTGCATGTCGGCGGCGCCGAAGCGGCCCGAAGCGTAGGCCTTCTCCAGCTTTTCCGCTCCGGCGGCGCGCAGCCGCGCTATGGAAGTATGCCACGGGGCGTAAGAGTCCAGCGCGTGCTGCAGTTCGTGAGCGGCCACGCAGGCCGCGGCGAACAGCGGCCAGTCCGCCTTATAGAAGATCACATGGGGCCGCCCGCCCCTGAACTTAGGGGAGTTCACGAACATGGCCACCATGTTCTCCTGGTCGGTAAAAAAAGCCTTGCGGGCGAATTCCTTCTCCTGCGCGCTTAACCCTGAGTACAGGGCGAAAGCCGGCGCCGCGGCCCGGCCGCCAGCGAAACCGCCCAGGAGTTCGCGGCCCTGGGCCGTGGCGTCCAGCAGGGCCAGTATATCGTCGCTGGAATAATTTTCCGCCAGCAGAACACGCGGGGCACTTTTCCAGGCGGCGGGGCGCAGGGCGTTAACCGGGCTCGGCTCTGGAGCCGGGGCGGACGCGTCCTTATCCGCGCCTAACTGCCCGGCGGCGGAATAGTCAGCCAAGGCGTCGCGCAGGTCCCGGGGAGGAGCCGGGAAAACAGGGGGGACAGGGCGGAAGATCGCCGCCGCCAGGAGCGCGCCGAAAACGGCCGCTATCCCCGTATAGAGCCGGGCTTTCATAAAGATAAATATAGTCTATGGCGGTCCGGGAACGTTGTCAAGGGCCCGCGGGGCAACCCCGGCCCGGCTAAAAAACCGGGCGCGGCGGGATCAGAAAGACACGGTCAGCCGCAGGGTGAGCTGGCGGCGGACATAATCGTAAAGGGCCAGGTTGGAATCGTTGCGGGTGAAGGTGAACCCGGCCGCCGCTGCGAGCCCCGCTGCGGGGAACTCTTTTGAGAGGTTGAGCACGCCGCTGTACTGCGCGTCCCGGCGGCGTTCGCTGTAGGCGGCCTCGGCCGCGGCGTAGCGCGTCAGCGCAAAGCCTGGCGCGGCGTAGAGCGAGAAACCGGCCGGCAGCCCCGTGTACCAGCCCAGCGACAGGCCGTCGGTGACATTGTCCAGGTAAGAAGTCGAGGTCCCCTCGGCCGCGTGCCGCAGCGTGGCGCGCGCGAAGGAATCCGGCCCGAGGGCGTACTTGAG
>DNQL01000092.1 GCA_003500765.1 Elusimicrobiota bacterium
CCGCTGATGCGGCAGCCGGCGCGGATGCGCCGCCCTTCTCGTCGAGGACGAACTTGATGCAGTGACGTATGGTCGGGTAATCCTTGAGCGAGACATTGTCCCTGCGGGGTATGGCGTAATGCTCGCGCATGGCGGCGAAAAGCTCGGCCTGCTTGACGGTGTCGATGCCGAGGTCGGCCTCCATGTCGAGGTCGAGCTCGAGCATGTCCTTGGGATAGCCGGTCTTGGCCGTTATCATGTCGAGTATCTCGGTCTTTACCGACTCTTCGTCGAGGCCGGCGGGAGCGGGAGCGGCCTGAGGCGCTGGCGCAAGCGGTACTGGGACACCATGCCGAATGGTGTTCCCCGCTGATGCCGCTGCCGCAACTCCGACGGGCTCACGGACCGGCTCCGGCTGCTTGGCGGGCGCGGGGCGGAAAGGGTCGCCCTTACCGGCGGCCTTGCGGTCCTTTATCCTGAGCGTGCTGAACACCACTTCCAGCTCGGGCTGCGGGTCGCCGGAGACGGCTTCCAGCCAGGCCTTGTAGGTGTTCTCGTTCTCGAAGCGGGACTCGCCGGCGGTATAGGTCTTTTCGATGAAGGACATTCCCATATGCGAACCGAAGCCGGCCGCGAAGCGCAGCGCGTACTTCAGATCGTACTTGCCGCCTTTTGACAGGTTGATGCCGGCCAGTTCCGGGTCGGGTTCCTTATAGTTGGCTATCGGCGGGATGATGCCGGTGTTTAGCGCGCGCACGGCTACGGCGTCCTCCAGCGACGCTCCCATCGTGTGGCCGGTGAAGCCTTTGACGTTGCTGACCACCACCTGGTCGGCGGCCGGTCCGAAGGCCCGGCGCAGCGCCTTCACTTCCGCCGAGGCGCTGCCGCCCCTGGCGGGGGTATAGGTCTCGTGCGACATGAAGACTGTTTTCGGCGCCATCTCGGCGCGGTTGAGGCCGTAGATGCGCTCGATCTTGGCGACGAATCCTTCCATGACGGAAGCGACGTGCTCGGTGTCGAGCCGCGTGACGTGGAAGGCGCTGTTGGCGCTTTCGGTCAGCAGCAGGCGGGCCAGCGGCTTCATACCGCGGGCGCGCACCAGCGTCTCGTCCTCGATGACCAGCGAGACGGCGGCGGAGCCGACTATGAGGCCGTGGCGCCTGCGGTCGAAAGGCAGGGCCGCTTCGGCCACGTTCTCATTGGTGGTCGCGGTGCCCGAGGCCAGGAAGCCGGGCATGGTCCACTGCTGCACGGTCTCGTTGGTGATGTCGTCGGCGGCCACTACCACGACGCGCTTGCACTTGCCCGAGCGTATCCACGACTCGGCTATGTGCACGCCCTGCGTGGTGGAGGCGCAGGCCGCGCTCATGTGCACGGCCGGGCCCTTGGCCCCGACCCACTGCGCGAACTGGCTGTCCCCTATCGGTATTACTTTGAGCAGGAAGTTCTGGCTGAAGGCGTAGGCATCGGGAGAGCCCGCGGGGGCGCCGGCCGGGAAGTTCTTCTGCATCCAGTCGCGTATCTCGCGCTTGTCCTTGGGATCGCTAAGGCGCCCGACGAGGTTGTCATAGACGTCCCACATCCTGTCGGAGGAAACGCCGCCGTACCTGGAGTTGAAGTAGCCGGAGATCTCCTCTATCATCTGCTCGGTCACCGGGAAGGCCGAGGCGAAGACCACGCCGGTCTCGGAGGCCACCGGTTCGGGCAGCGCCCATTTTTCCGGCAGCCAGCCGCCCGTGGTGGTGCGCTTGTAGTAGTGGATCAGCGGCAGGCCGGCGTCCCTGAGCGCCAGCACGCCGGCGGCCAGCGCCATGCGGAAGGTGGAGCCCATGGCTTTCGCTATGGTCGGCGGCACGCCGAAGTCCTTCTCGAAGTCGAAGACGCCCTTGCGGGCCGAAAGCTTGATCGCCTGGTCGGAGGAATTTATCTGTTCGATGCTGCCCGAGCCGTCGGCGGCCTTGACCACGCGCAGGATGTTCTTGTCCACCTGCCGCTCGCGCCAGGCCTGCGGTATGGGCTCTATCATGTTGCGTCCCTCGAGTATTTCGTCGAGGCTGCGCTCGCGGAAGAGCTCTTCCCTGCTGCCCGGCGAGCCGCCGGCGATGCCGGAGACCGCTATCGGGTTGAAGTTGAAGCCGTACTTCTCGGCGAAGGACGCTTGTGCGGCGGGGAGGGCCGACGGGGTGGGAGAAGCAAATTGTGCTGGGACACCATGCGGCATGGTGTCCCCCGCCGATGTCTGGACCGCCCAGTTCTGGTAGTAGGGGTTGAAGAAAGTCCCGCCCTGGGCCGGGGCCTTGCCGTCCCAGCTGACCGGTATGCCCAGCGCGGTCATGTTGGCCAGCAGGTCGTTGAGCTCGGTGATGCCGCCGCGCTTGGGATGGTTGGACGCCAGAACGGTGATGTCGGGCCTGCCCTTGAGGGTCGAGGTGGCGAACGCGCTCAGTACGCGCTTGGGGCCGCACTCTATGAAGGTGCGCACTCCTTCGTCGTACATGCGCTCGAGCTGCTTTATGAACTCGACCGGGCTGGTCATCTGCTTGATGAGCATGTCGTAGATGCCCTGCGTGTCCGTGGGGAAGAAATCGGCGGTCACGTTGGAGAGTATCTTCATGTCGGCGGGCTTTATCGGTATGCTCTCGAGGAACTTCCGGTACGGGCCCATGGCCGACTTGATGATCTCGGAGTGGAAGGCGTGTGAGACGGGTATCTCGCCGGCTTCCACGCCCATCGCCTTGAAACGCTGGACGGCTTCCTCCACCGACTTCGCCTCGCCGGCGATGACGGTCTGCAGCGGGCAGTTCTTGTTGGCGCAGATGACGTAGCCCTTTATTTTTTTGAGCTCCGCGTCCACTTTATCGCAGCCGAGGGCGACCGAGGCCATCTTGCCCGGGTCGGCGACTTTCACGTTGGCCATTTCCTTGGCGCGGTTAGTGACGGCGCGCAGGCCGTTCTCGAAAGTGAAGATGCCGGCGGCGGTGGCCGCGGCGTACTCGCCGAGCGAGTGGCCTATGGCCATGTCGGGCTTTATGCCGAACTCGCGGAAGAGGCGGTACATGGCTATGTCGGCCGTCATCATCGACGGCTGGGTGAGCTGGGTCTGCTTGATGGCGGCCTCGCGCTTGGCCAGGTCCTCTTTGGACTCGCCGGGCTTGGACCAGATAGCCTCGGTAAGGCGCACGCCTATCATTTTGTCCAGTATTACGTCGGCCTCGTCGAAGGTGGCCTGCACCACCTGGTACTTGGCCGCGAGATCGCGCATCATGTCCACGTACTGGGACCCCTGGCCGGGGAACAGCAGGCCGACCTTGGCCTGGTTCACGCCGGTCTTGAAAGTATAGACGCCCTTGAGCTTGAAGTTGAGCGGCGGTTCGCTCCAGGTCTCGTCCTTGCCGTTCTTGGCCATGAACTCGACCTTGTCCAGCAGGTCCTTGGGCGACTTGGCGACTATTGAGACGCCCCACGGGCCACGCGGCTTCGTCATGGACGGCTGGGCGTAGGCGGCCAGCGGGTAGTTCTCGGGCCACTTGGAGAACACGGCAGCGGCCTCGTCCCTGGCGTTCTTTATGACGTCGGCGGGACTGGAGCCGGTGAAGGTGACCGCCTCGCCCTGCAGCGCGGAGAAAGGCGCCTTGGGATTCTCGGTCACGGGCGCGGAGGAAAAGGAGACGGCGGCCGCGGCGGCGGCCGGCGCTTCGGGTTTCTGGCCGGCGTACTCTTCCATCGCGACGTGGAAATTCGTCCCGCCGAAGCCGAAAGAGGAGACATTTGCGCGGCGTATACCGTTCTTCTCCCACTTCTCCGGTTTCGTGATGACCCGGAACAGGTCGAAGTCTATCTTGGGATTGGGCTGCTCGAAGTTTATCGAGGTGGGCAGCGTCTTGTGATGCAGCGCCAGGGCCGTCTTGACCAGGCTGACCGCGCCGGCGGCGGCCTTGGAATGGCCTATCTGCGATTTGACCGAGGTTATGCCCAGCTTGCGGCCTTTTATGTAAGGCCCGAAGAAATCCTTGAGGGTCTCGCCTTCCGCCGCGTCGCCGGCGATGGTGGCGGTGCCGTGGCACTCCACGAAGTCCACGTCGTCCGGCCCGTAATCCAGGCCTTTGAACGCGGCCTCCAGCGCCAGGCGCTGGCCCTTGGGATTGGGGGCGGTGATGCCCTTGCCCTTGCCGTCGGAGGAGGCTCCCACGGAATTGATGAGGGCGTAGATCTTGTCGCCGTCGCGCACGGCGTCGGAGAAGCGCTTGAGCAGGTAGACCGCCACGGCCTCGGCCATGACGAAGCCGTTGGCGCGGGCGTCGAAGGCGTAGGAGCCGTCGGGCGAGAGCGCGCCTATCTTGCAGAACTTCACGTAGGCGGGCGGGCTCATCATCTCGTCGGCGCCGCCGGCCACGGCCATGTCGAACTTGCCGGCGCGCAGGCCCATGACGGCGTAATCGAGCGCGGCCATCGAGGAGGCGCAGGCGGCGTCCATCGTCATGTTGGGGCCGTTGAGGTTGAAGATGTTGGCTATGCGGCCGGCGGTCACGTTGGACAGCTCGCCGGGCATGGTGTCCTCGGTGATCTTTATGATGCCGTTGTCTATGCCGGCTTCGAACTCGCGTATCATCTCCTCCTGTTTCTCGCGCGGCAGGGAGGAAAAGGAGGCGGTCTTGCGGAGGACGTCCTCGTTGTAGAACTTGTAGACGCGCAGGTCGGTTATCTCCTTGCGCATCGCGCCCATCGCGTTGCCGATGATGGCGGCGGTGCGGGTGTTGTCGAAGGGCTTTTTGTCGTAGCCCGAATCCTCCATCGCCATGCGGACGGCCTCCACGGTCATTTGCTGGAGGCGGGATATCTGCCCGGCTATGGTCGGCGGGATCTTGTACTTTATCGGGTCGAACTTGAAGTCCTCGATGAATCCGCCTATCTTGGAATAGGTCTTGTCGGCCGCTTTGCGGTCGGAATCGTAATAGAGCCGCCAGTCCCAGCGGTCGGCCGGGACCTCGGAGAGGCAGTTCCTGCCCTCGAGGATGTTGTTCCAGAACTGGTCTTTATTGGGGGCCTTGGGGGCTATGACGCCCATGCCTACTATCGCTATTTTTTCATTGTTCATATCTGTGTCGCCTCCATGGCGTAACCCTCCGCCGGCGCCGGCGTACCGGCCGGCGTTCGCGGGGGTTTCGGATGATAGGTATCGATCATTTCCGGGGTAAAAAGGTGGTGTGGAGCGGAAAAAAGCGGCCCTGCACCGGGCTTGCTGCTCAGTAGGGATACTCCATTTATATATCTTATTAAATCCCGGGGTCCGGGTTCAAGTTCAGGGGGTTGCGGGGAGGGCGCCCGGCGCCGGGCGGTCCAGGGCCAGCAGGTAGAGCGTCCCACCTTCCCGCGAGAGGGGCGTGTCGTATTTAAGGGTCGCGGCGGTATGATAGGCCGGGTTTGGCGCGAAGGAGACTATGGCCCGGTAGCGGTTGATCTTCTGCCAGTCCCATTCCCCTATGTCTTTGAGGGGTTTAAGTCCGCGCAGCGAGGCCATGTTCTCGTCGTAGGAATGCCAGGCGTTGAAATCGAAGCCGTTGGCTATCTCGCCGGGAGAGTAGCCCGCCGCGGCCGCGGCGGACGCTATATCCCACTTCGCCTTGTTCCAGGAAAAATAATCCCTCAACCCGGTCCATGAGACCCCGGCCGCTGCCAGCAGCAGGGCCAGGGCCGCCGTCCGGGAGAATTTGGCGTGGCGCGAGGCGTAGGCCGCCGAGGCGAGGAACCACGGGAAGAAGACCAGGAGGTAACGGTCGAAGAACTTGGCTCCGGCCAGCGAAGCGGCCAGCTGCAGCAGCGAGGCCCAGGCGAGGGCCTTCAAGGCCGGTTCTCCCGAGCGGAAAGCCAGGGCCGAGGCGCCGGCCAGCACGGCGGCGGCCGCCGCCGCCAGCAGTGTGGAGGTATTCCAGAACCAGGCCGCGGCGAAGAAACCGGAAACTTTCTCCCCCTGTCCGGGCAGGGTCAGCGTTCCCAGCCC
>DNQL01000262.1 GCA_003500765.1 Elusimicrobiota bacterium
TGCCGCTCAAGACCGCGCGCCTGGCCGCCGAGGCCGCCGCCGAGCTGCGCAAGTGCGGCGACGTCTCGTCCCACGTGATCTCCGACTACCGCAGCGCGCTGTACCTGCTGGAGGCGGCGGTGAAGGGAGCGACGGAGAACGTTTTCATCAACGCCGAATCGCTCGACGACAAGGAGCTGGCCGCCCGCATGGTCGGGGACGCCCGCTCTTTCATCGAGAGCGTAAGCGCGGTCAAAGCTTAAGGGGAGAGGTAAACGATGCCCAGCATGGACTCTATTTCACGCGGACTGGTCCTCGACAGCCTTAAGGAGTACGCCAAAAGGCGGCTTCCTTACGATCTGATAAGGGACCTGGACCAGGCCAACGAATTCCCGGCGGAGATACTCAAGGAGATGTACGACCCGGCCGTGCTGGGAGTGCACCTGCTGATGATCCCCGAAGAGTACGGCGGGGTCAGCGGCGGCACCTACGACATCTGCCGCGTCTGCGAAGCCCTGGCCCGCATAGACCTGGGCATCGCCACTGGCGTCTTCGCCACTTTCCTGGGCACCGACCCCGTGAACGTCGGCGGCACGCAGGAGCAGAAGAATAAGTGGCTCAACAAGATAGCCAAAGAGAACCTGATGGTCGCCTACGCGGCCACCGAGGCCGACGCAGGAAGCGATCTTATCAACCTGCGCACCCGCGCCGAGCACGTGGTCAAGAACGGCAAAATAGCCGGCTACCGCATAACCGGCAACAAGCAGTGGATCTCCAACGGCGGCGTGGCCGATCTTTACACCGTGCTGGCCATGGCCCCGGGCGGCCCGTCCTGGTTCATAGTCGAGAGGAACATGGAGGGCTTCGCCCCCAATAAGCACGAGGACAAGCACGGCATCCGCCTTTCCAATACCGCCGCGCTGGCGCTGGACAATGTCTACGTTCCCGTAGAGAACCTGATCGGCCTAGAGGAGGGAAAAGGTCTCCTGCAGGCGCAGGCCGTCTTCGGCTACACCCGCCTGATGGTCGCCGCCTTCGGGCTGGGCGCGGGCTGGGAGGCGCTGGAGCAGGCCATACGCTACAGCCAGCAGCGCATACAGGCCGGCGGACCGCTGAGCGACAAGCAGGGCTACACCCACAAGCTCATAGTCCCGCACGCGGCGCGCCTGGAGGCGGCCCGCGCTTATATCGAGTACACCGCCAACCGGCTGGACGGCGGCGAGCACGGCCTGCAGACCGAAGGAGCCATCGCCAAGTATTCCGCCACCGAGAACGGCAACAAGGCGGCCGAGGACGCCATACAGGCGCTGGGCGGCTACGGCTACACCCGCGATTTCCCCGTCGAGAAGATCAAGCGCGATATCAAGATCACCTGCATCTACGAGGGCACCAGCGAGATCATGGAGATGACCATGTACCGCGGCCGCTGGCAGGAGCATCTCAAGAGCCGCGGCCGGTACTACCTGGACATGGCCGACGAGATGGACAAGCTCCACTCCTCCGTCCACGACTGCGGCGCCTACGCCGCCGGGCTGGCCCTGCGCGCGCTGGGCGCCGTCATTTAAGAGTGCCGCGTGCAGAAGCTCACGCGCCACCAGCACGTCACCTTCAAACTGGGCCGGCTGATAGCCCTGGCCGAGACCGCGGCCTGCTTCGCGCGCGCCGCCGCTCCCGGCAAATATCCCGACAGCGTGCGCTTCGACGCCGGCGTCTATAAGGCGCTCTCCCGCGTCTATGCCCGCGAGGCCACGCTGACGCTGGCCGTCGAGGGCCTCGCGCTGGTGCTGGGCGCCTCCGACAATTCGTCGGGGTTGGCGGACTCCATGAACATGCCCGCCGTGCAGGAGGCCCAGAAAGGCCTGATAGCCGACATGGACCTGGCCGCGGCCGGGCTCAAGACCACTTTCAAGGCGAAGTAAGGAGAGAGCCGATGAATATCGCAGTCTGCGTCAAACAGGTCCCCGACTCTACCGAGGTCAAGATCAATCCCGAGACGGGACACCTCATAAGGGCCGGGGTGCCGAGCATCATAAACCCCTACGACCACGCCGCGCTGGAGAACGCGCTGAACCTCAAGAAGGTGCACGGCGGCAAGGTCACGGTCATCTCGATGGGCCCGCCGCAGGCCCGCAGCGTGGTCCAGATGGGGCTGGCGCTGGGCGCCGACGAGGGCGTGCTGCTCTCCGACATGGCCTTCGCCGGATCCGACACCTGGTCCACTTCCTACGCCCTGGCCAAGGGCATCGCCAAAATAGGCAAGACCGACGCCATCTTCTGCGGCATGCAGGCAATAGACGGCGACACCGCCCAGACCGGCCCAGGCATAGCCCAGCAGCTGGGCATACCGCAGGTGACCTTCTGCGAGCACGTCGATATCGACGGCAGGAATTTCATCGCCCGGCGCCACATAGACGGCGGCCACGAGATAGTAGAGGCCCGTCCTCCGGTCCTGTTCACGCTCCTGGTCCCCAAGAACTTTTGCCCGCGCTGGCCCTCGTTCCCCGAGATACACGGCTCCTCGAAGAAGCCCTATCACGTCTGGACCGCCGAGGATATCGGCGCCGAAAAGCAGTACCTCGGCCTGAAAGGCTCGCCCACCCAGGTCTCCCGGATATACCCGCCGCCGCAGCGCGAGAAGGCCGAGATGTTCACCGGCTCCTCGCATGAGGCGGCCGAGCACATCCTGGCCATAATGCGCCGCGGCCAGTTCATAGGCGAGTAAGGAGAAGCGACGAATATGATAGAAGTTTCCAGGAAATGCATAGGCTGCGGAAAGTGCGTGCCGGTCTGCCCCTTCGCCGCCATACAGATCGTAGATAAACTGGCCGTGATGAACGAGGCCTGCACCCTCTGCGGCGCCTGCGTGCAGGTCTGCCCGGTCAAGGCCATAACCATCAACCGTGAGGAGGCCTCGGCCCGCCGCGACCTCTCCTCCTACAAGGGAGTCTGGGTCTACGTGGAACTGATGGACGTTCCCGGCAAAGGCCACGGCAAGAAGATACGGCCCGTCACCCTGGAGCTGCTCTCCGCCGGCCGTAAGCTCGCCGACGAGCTGGGCCAGGAGCTCTGCGCCGTGCTCATCGCCGAGAAGAACCAGGGCTGGGAGAAGGAACTGGGAGAGTACGGGGCCGACAAGGTCTACCTGGCCGAGAACCCCGAGTTCTTCGAGTATAACACCGACATTTTCGCCACCGCCATGATCGGCGTTATAAACCGCCACAAGCCCTCGGTCATGCTCTACCCCGCTTCGATACAGGGCCGGGACCTGGCGCCCCGGGTGTCGGCTTCGCTCTACGTCGGCCTGACCGCCGACTGCACCGCCCTGGCCGTACGCGACGGGCTGCTGGTGCAGTCCCGCCCGGCCTTCGGCGGCAATATCATGGCGGACATCCTCAGCCCCAACTCCAGGCCCCAGATGGCCACCGTGCGACCCAATGTCATGAAGATAGACGAGCCCCGCCCCGGCCGCACGGCCATCGTGGTGCGCGAGGAGATAAAGATAGACAAGGGCCTGCGCCGGGTCAAGGTGCTGGAGCGTAAGCTGGCGCATGACAAGGCCGGCGCGAAGATAGAGGAGGCCCGCGTGATAGTTTCGGGCGGGCGCGGCCTCAAGACGCGGGAGAAGTTCAAGCTGCTCGAAGACCTCTCCGCGCTGCTCGGCGGCGTGGTCGGCGCTTCGCGCGCCGCCGTGGACATGGGCTTCAAGGAGAAGACCCACCAGGTCGGCCAGAGCGGCACCACCGTCTCGCCCAAGCTTTACCTGGCCTGCGGCATCTCGGGCGCGGTCCAGCACATAGTCGGCATGAAGGCCTCGGATATCATCGTCGCGGTCAACAAGGACCCCAACGCGCCGATCTTCAATGTCGCCAGGTACGGCGTCGTCGGGGACGTGCACGAGATAGTCCCGAAGCTGATAGAAACGCTGAAGAAGAAGGGGAAATAGCCCGCCGCCGGGAGGCGGGGGCCTCCCGGTCTTTTTAGCGGCGGAGCGGGCCCCTGTCCGGGGGCCAACGGCTTTTTGTGACCTTATTCAACCGCCTCCTGCTCATAATATTCGGCATAGGCCTGATACCGATAATCCCTACCGGCGGCTTCCTCTTCTATTACCAGTCCGTCGCCAAAGATAACGTCCTTACGCTGCACCAGAGCCTCTCGGGCATGGCCGGGGTCGCGGCCTCGTCGCACCTTGAGGCGCTGGTCAAAGAGGTCTCCTGGCTGGCCTCCTCCGCCGGCAAGGACGGGAAAAAACTTGTGTCTTCGGCCCTGGGGCGCCAGGGGCGGTTCGCGCTGGCGGCCGTGCTGGACGGGCGGGGCCGCGAACTGCACAAGGAAGGGACTTTCCAGGCCAAGCGGCTGTTCGGCGAACTCGATTTCTCCGGCAGCCCTCTTTTCGTCTCCGCCTCCGCTTCCGGCAAGCCCGCCTTCGGCAACTTCGAACTGGTCTACGACCTGCCGGTCTGCCACCTCTTCTACCCGCTGGAGGGAGGACGCTGGTTCTTCGCCGCCGTCGACCTGAGGGAGCTTTTCGCCCTGCTGTCGCGGCAGAGCATAGGCTCCTCCGGAGGGATTTACCTGGCCGATTCCTCCGGCGGGCTTTTCGGTTCCCCCGCCGGAGTGCCTCCGGTCGATCCCGACGCGCTCAAGGACCTTTTTTCCGGCGAAGCGCGCTACTCCTCCGGCATAGCCGCGAGGGGCGGTTCATACATCGGCGCTTTCAGCCCCGTGCCCGGCTTCGACCTGATGGTGGTGACCCTGCAGGCCAGGCACGACGCCTTCCGCGGCATCAACCTTATAACCTCGCTCATAATCTTCTTCCTGCTGTCCATATCCACCGTGTTCTATTTTTCCGCGCTGCTGCTCAGCCGCCGCCTCATCGGCCCCGTGGGGGAGCTGATGTCGGGAGCCGCGCGGGTAACCGGGCAGAATTTCAAGGAACCCGTCAGGGAAGACACCGGCATAAGGGAGTTCGCCGAGCTGCTCAAGGCTTTCAACGCTATGATGCGGGAGGTGGACCGGTACCAGGAGATGCAGGTGGAGAAGGTCCTGGAGGAGAAGCAGAAGACCGACCTGCTCATCAGCCTGCTGCACGACGCCATGATACTCTGCGACCTGCGGGGGGAACTGGTCTACGCCAACGCGCGCGCCCGCTCCCTGCTCGGCCTTGGCCAGGCCGCCGGCGAGGACGAGTCTTCACGCCGTAAGATAAGCGATATCGTAAAACTCCGTTCGACTAAAGGAGAGGTCATAAGCCTGACCAACCCTTCCGGCGAGCAGCTCTGGTTCCGCGTGAACATACAGGTGCTCTCGCCAAGGAAGCAGAAACCGGCTATTTTCATCCTGCTGCGCGACGTTACCGCCGAGAGGCAGCTGCAGGTCATGAAGGACGACTTCTTCCATTCCGTGGCTCACGACCTGCGCGCGCCGCTGCTGTCCATGCAGGGACATATACGACTTCTTGAAAAAAACCTCTCCGGCGACGCCGAAAAGTCCGGGCGGCTGGCCGAGATAAAATCGTCCAGCTCGCGAATTTTCGAGCTGCTCGAGAATATTCTGGATATATCGCGCATGGAGAGCGGCAGCGTTAAGCTAAACAGGGAGGACTTCCCCGCGTCCGGCCTGGCGGAAGCGGCCGCTTCCAGGTTCCGCCACCTATTCGAAGAAAAAAAGATAGTTTTCGATCTGTCCGTTCCGGAGGGGCTGGAGATGAGCGGCGACAGGAAGATGCTCGAGCGCCTGCTGGAGAACCTGCTCTCAAACGCGCTGAAGTTCACCCCCGGCGGGGGGAGGGTTTCCGTTTCAGCCGCTCCAGCCGAGGGGGGGGCGGAGTTCATAGTGGAGGACACAGGCCCCGGGATACCGGAAGGAGAGCTTGAAAGCGTCTTCGACAAGTACGCCCGGGCCAGGGGCGCCGACAAGCCGGGCTTCGGCCTGGGTCTGGCGATAGTTAAGCGGATAGTCGAACTGCACGGCGGGCGTATCAGGGCGGAGGCCGGGAAAGGCGGCGGTACCCGCTTTATTGTTGCGATCCCGGGCTGATCCCCGCGGCACCGGGTTTAGTTTTCGCGGTAATATTATTATAATGATAAATACAGCGTGAGATTTTCTAAAAATACCGGGCCCGTTTTGCCCGGGCGCAGCCCTTGGAGAACAGAGACCGTATGAAAAAACCGAATCAGGGAGCCACTTCCAGGTATATACTCCTTTTCGCGGCCGGTTTCAGCGTAATAGTTCTTGTCACGCTTCTTTTTGAATGGGCTAACCCGTCCAAGGGCTGGCTCCGTTCGATAAATAATTCCTGGGTCAATCTCAAGATCAAGGTCCCCCGTCACGTGGGCCCGGTCCTTTCCTTCGACGAGGAGATGCTGTCTAATCCTGAAAGCTTCTATACATACGGCTACGGGAAATTCATTAACCGTCCGGCGGACGAGCGCATCGTCATAGCGGCCATAGACACGTACACGGTCAATAAGCTCGGTTACCCCTTCCCCAGGCATTATTACGGGGCGATGATAGATAAGCTCAACAAGCTGGGCGCCAAGACCATAGTCATGGACGTTTTCACCGTCGATCCCGCCCCCACCGGGGCCGCGAGCGACAGGGTGTACGTTGACGCGGTAAAGAGGGCGAAGAACGTCTCCAGTCTCATCGAGTTCACGCGCGCTCCGAATCCCAATGAGGCGCACCGCTTCGTCCTTCCCATAAAGGGCCTTTCCGAGGCCAGCGAGTTCATGTCGATCCCGAACATGGACGCCACCCTGGGCCATTCGGATAACATAATCAGGAAAGTCTATCTTTTCGACCCGGACGCCGCGTACCTGGACGTCCCCGGGCTTAAGATGAAATGCCCCGAGACGGACTGCGGCCATCTCGGCATCGCCGGGCTGTCCGCCGTGGCCTACGCCAGCTATAACGGGCTGAAACTTCATCAGGTGATGGAAAAGTTCGGGGAAGACCCCATCAGCCTCAACTTCAGGCACCCGCAGGTCCGCAAAGCCCACCCGGGCTGGTCCAGGGACGATTCCACCATTTTCTCCACCTATCGCTTCGTGTCGGTCAAGGACATTATAGACGGCCGGCTTTCCGAAGACGAGAAGAAGGCGATAAAGGGGGGGATAATCCTGGTGGGGTCCACCGCCACGGGCGCTTTCGATCATTATCCCTCGCCCTTCTTCCCCAACATGCCCGGGGTGGAGATCCACGCAACGGCGCTGGATAACCTGCTCAACGACGATTTCCTCCGGCCTTTCGACCAGCTGTTGCTGGTGCTGATAATGATGACGGTCATCTGGCTGCCCATACTGCTGAGGAAGCGCCCCATCTCGGTCATAGTCGCCGCGGTCGGGGGGACTCTCCTCCTGTTCCTGGTCATGGATATCTACCTCCACTATAAGCTCCACGAGTTCATCTTCGGGTATGTCGTGGTGGGAATGCTGCTGCCTTTCGTTTTCGTGACCGTTTACAAGGCCCTGGCCGAAGGTCAGGAGAAGCGCTGGATCAAGAACACCTTCGGGCAGTACCTGTCGCCCAAGGTCGTGGACCTGATCACCAAGGACCCCTCCAAGCTTTCCCTGGGCGGCGAGAAGCGCGACATGACGGCCTTCTTTCTGGACCTGGCCGGCTTTACCACCATGTCGGAGAAGCTGACCCCGGAAGAGCTGACGGCCATGCTGGTGGAATATCTTTCGGCTTTCACCGATGTGATCCTGAAATACGACGGTACCGTGGACAAATATATCGGCGACTGCGTCGTTGCCTTCTGGAACGCCCCTCTGGACCAGGCGGACCACCGCAAGCTGGGCGTGATGGCGGCCATAGATTGTCAGAAAGAGCTGGCGCGCCTCAACGAGGCCCTCACCCAGTTCGAGATAAAGCCCAAGTGCCGCGTCGGCGTCAACTCCGGGCCGATGGTCGTCGGCAACATGGGCTCCCGCTCCCGCCTCTCCTACACCGTGATGGGAGACTCCGTCAACATGGCTTCCCGCATGGAGGGAGCCAACAAGTTCTTCGGCTCCAAGATAATGACCAGCGAGTATACCTTCGAGGACCTCAAGGACCAGTTCGACTACCGCTACCTCGGCAGCATACGCGTGGTGGGCAAGGTTATCCCGGTTAAGGTCTACGAGCCTTTCGCCCTGAAGGGGGAGGCGCCGCCCGACGTGAAGGAGATGCTCAGGCATTACGAGGCGGGCCTTGAGAAGTTCTACAAGGGCGAGTACAAGGCCTCGGTCGGGGACTTCAAGGCCGCCCTGGCCGCCCGTCCCGGCGACGGGCCTTCCCAGTACTATATCGACACGGCGGAAGAGTACTCCAAGAACCCGCCCAAGGACTGGGACCAGTCCTTTACTCTGACCTCCAAGGGATGACGCGCGAATGACGATATTCTGGAGACTGCTGCTGTCGCACCTGCTGGCTGATTTCACGCTGCAGCTCAACGTGGTCAACCGCCTCAAGCGCGAGGGCATGCTGGGGATGGTCATTCACTGCATGACGCATTTCGTAGTGGCCGCGGCCCTGGTCTGGCCCTGGTTGCCGGACGTGTGGTTCACCGTGGGAGGGATCCCGGTCAACGGCTGGACCGCCATGGTCCTGCTGCTTGTCACCCATTACATGGTGGACCAGCTGCGTGTCTACACGATGAAGACGCTGGGGTTCAGGGACGGTATCGCCAGCTTCATCGTCGACCAGTTCCTGCACGTGTACATCCTGTTCCTTCTATCCCCGGTCTTCGTTCTGGACAGCAGCTTTTTCGTGCCGGAGAAATGGGTCGGCCTGCTCGCCATGCTGGTCATAGTCACTCACGCCTCCACGGTGCTCGTTTACTTCATCGAGAAGGAGCTGCACCAGAAGGAGTTCCCGACCTTCGACGAGAAATATTTCCTGATATTCGAGCGCGTGGTGCTCTGGGCTTTTTTCCTGGTCAAGGGCTGGTACTGGGTCCCTTTCGCCGCGGCGTGGGTCGCGCAGATGGTGTACGTCCGCCGGAAGCGCATACTCGACCTTTCCCTGACAAATATCACCGTCAGCGTGCTGGTGGCCGCGGTCTGCGGCCTGTGGGCGCGCTATATATACTACGGCGCTTTCTGACCGGGATCCCGCGCCTCGCGCGGTCAACTACTATGCTTCCCGCTGAACAAGAAATTCTGGACAAACACCTCGACGAAGCCGTCTTCTCCTTCCTGGACGTGGAGACCACCGGCCTTTCGCCCCGCTCCGCTCGGATCTGCGAGATAGCGGCCGTCAGTTTCCGGGGCCCGGAGCGGATCGGGACGCTGGCCGAGCTGGTCAATCCCGGCGGGCCTATCCCGCCCGCCTGCTCGGCCATACACGGCATTACCGACGAGATGGTCAAGGACAGCCCCTCTTTCGGGAGCGTCGCGCCGCGCCTGCTGGCCATGCTCGAGAACACGGTGATAGTGGGGCATAACGCCGACTTCGACATCAGGTTCCTGCGGAGCGAGTTCGAGCGCGTGGGGCTCAAGTTTCCCGGCCTGCCGGTAGTCGATACCCTGGCGATAGCCAGGAAGAACTGGAAATTCCAGAGCAACCGCCTGGGCAACATCGCCGCGGAGCTCAATATCTCAAGCGAAGGCTGGCATCGCGCCCTGGCCGACGTGGAGACCACCCGGAAGATCTTCGAGCACTTTATCGGCGCCTTCAGGGCCGCCGGCACGGCGACCGTCGGCGAACTGTGGAAAAAAAGCGGAGGAAAAACATCATGAAGCCTTTCGAACTCGGCCGCGCGCCGTCAATATGCGATTTCGCCGACATCGCCTTCCGGCGACGCCTCACCGCCGTGCCGCCGCGGGCGCTGAAGCTGATAGCCTCCCGGCGCGCCGCCCTGGAGCGGCTGCTGGCCGACGACCGGGTAATGTACGGCATCAACACCGGTTTCGGCGAGCTGGCCAGCCAGAGGGTCTCCCGGGAGAAGCTGAGGTCCCTCCAGGTGAACCTTATACGCAGCCACGCCTGCGGCGTCGGGGCGCCGCTCGACGACGCCGAATGCCTGGCGCTGATGTTCGCCCGGGCCAACGAGCTGGCCATGGGCAATTCCGGCGTCCGCCCGGTGGTGGTGAAGACGCTCTCCGCCATGATCAACAAGGGGGTCATCCCTTTCATCCCTTCCAAGGGTTCCGTGGGCGCCAGCGGCGACCTGGCCCCTTCCGCCCACATGACGCTGACCCTCATCGGTGAGGGCACCGCCCGGCTCGCCGGCTCGGACCGGTGGCTGCCCTCGTCGGCGGTCATGAAGAAGGCCGGCATAAAGCCGGTCGAGCTGGCCGAGAAGGAAGGCCTGGCCCTGATCAACGGCACCCAGGCCATGAAGGCCGTTGGCGGCCTGGCGCTTTTCGAAGCGGTGAACCTTTTCGATGCGGCCGTGCTGGCCGGCGCGATGAGCCTGGAGGCCCTCAAGGGGACCCCGGTCGCTTTCGACCCGCGCATACACGCCCTCAAGCCCCACTGCGGACAGCGGGACGTCGCCGCGGCGCTCGCGGGCCTGCTCAAGGGCAGCCCCATCCGAGCCTCCCACTCGCGCGACGACAAGCGTGTGCAGGACCCCTATTCGCTGCGCTGCATGCCGCAGGCCATGGGCGCCTCCCGCGACGCGCTCGCCTACGCCCTCGGCGTCTTCGAGACCGAGTTCGCCAGCGTCACCGATAACCCGCTTCTGGTGGAGGGGAAGAAGCGGGGGGAGATAGAAGTGCTCTCCGGGGGCAACTTCCACGGGCAGGCCGTCTCTTTCGCCGCCGATTTCGCCGCCATCGCCGTCACGGCGCTCGGCAATATCTCGGAGCGGCGCATAGCGCAGCTCGTCGGGGATTTCAGGATACTGCCGCCTTTCCTCGCCCGCGACCCCGGCGTCGAGTCCGGCTTCATGATAGCCCACGTCACGGCCGCCGCGCTCTGCAACGAGAACAAGGTGCTCAGCCACCCGGCCAGCGCCGACTCCATCTCGACCTCCGCCAACAAGGAGGACTTCGTCAGCATGGGCATGACCGCGGCCCTGAAGTTCAAAGAGGTGGTCCGCAACGTCGCCCGCGTCACCGCCATAGAGATGATGGCGGCGGCCGAGGGCGTCGAGTTCCACAGGCCGCTCAAGTCCAGCCGCCCGCTCGAGCTGGCTCTGGCCAAGCTGCGCGAGATCTCGCCCGCCTTCAAGGGCGACGAAGTTTTCTCCGGCCGCATAGAGGCCGTGGCCGAGGCCATACTGGCCGGCCATTTCACCGACTGAAAAAGGAGAGAGAATGATACCTCACAGGAACATCCGCGCCGCGCGCGGCAATAAACTTTCTTGCAGGGGCTGGCAGCAGGAGGCCGCGCTGCGCATGCTGATGAACAACCTCGACCCCGAGGTGGCCGAGCGCCCGGAAGAGCTGGTGGTCTACGGCGGCCGCGGCCGCGCCGCCCGCAACTGGGCCTGCTACGACGCGATAGTGAATTCGCTCAGGCGGCTCGGCAACGACGAGACGCTGCTGATCCAGTCGGGCAAGCCCGTCGGCGTGCTGCGCACCCACGACTACGCGCCGCGCGTCATCCTGGCCAACTCCAACCTGGTGGGCAATTGGGCCAACTGGGAAGTCTTCGACGAGATGGAGCGCAAGGGCCTCATGATGTACGGCCAGATGACGGCCGGCTCCTGGATCTATATCGGCACGCAGGGCATCCTGCAGGGCACCTACGAGACCTTCATGGCCCTGGCACGCAAGCATTTCCGCGGCGGCGACCTCTCCGGCAAGCTGACGGTCACCGGCGGCCTCGGCGGCATGGGCGGAGCCCAGCCCCTGGCCGTCACTATGGCCGGCGGCGTGGCGATAGTGGTGGAGGTGGACGAGACCCGCATACAGAAGCGCCTGGATACCGCCTATGTCGATACCATGGCCCGGAGCCTGGACGAAGCCCTGCGCCTGGCCGAAGCCGCGGTGAAGGAGAAGCGGCCGCTCTCCATCGGCCTGCTGGGCAACTGCGCCGAGGTGCTGCCGGAGATGGCGCGCCGCGGCGTGAAGATAGACGTGCTGACCGACCAGACCTCCGCCCACGACCCGCTGCGCGGCTATATACCCAAGGGCTATTCGCTCAAGGCCGCCGCGGAACTCCGGCGGAAGGACCCGAAGAAATACGTGAAGCTCGCGATGGAGTCGATGGCGATACACGTGCAGGCCATGCTGAAGCTGCAGAAGGCCGGCGCCGTAACTTTCGACTACGGCAACAATATCCGCACTATGGCCTTCAAGCAGGGCGTGAAGAACGCCTACGACTTTCCCGGCTTCGTGCCCGCCTATATACGCGACCTGTTCTGCGAGGGCAAGGGCCCGTTCCGCTGGGCCGCCCTTTCCGGAGACCCGAAGGATATCGCTGTCACGGACAAAGCCGTGCTGGAACTGTTCCCGCAGAACGCGCACCTGCGCCGCTGGATAGACATGGCCTCCAAGAAAGTGAAGTTCCAGGGCCTGCCCGCGCGCATCTGCTGGCTGGGCTACGGCGAGCGGCACCTGGCCGGCCTGCGGTTCAACGAGCTGGTGAAAAAGGGGAAGATCTCGGCCCCCATAGTCATAGGCCGCGACCATCTCGACTCCGGCTCGGTGGCCAGCCCTTTCCGCGAGACGGAGTCCATGAAGGACGGTTCGGACGCCATAGCCGACTGGCCGATACTCAACGCCCTGGTTAACACGGCCTCCGGCGCCAGCTGGGTGTCGTTCCATCACGGCGGCGGAGTCGGAATGGGCTATTCGCTTCACGCCGGCCAGGTGACCGTAGCCGACGGCACCAGGGAAACGGCCTCGCGCCTGGAGCGCGTGCTTACCAACGACCCCGCGATGGGCGTGCTGCGCCACGCCGACGCGGGGTATAAGATCGCCAGGGACTTCGCCCGCCGCAAGGGAGTGAAGGTCCCCATGCTCAAATAACAGGAGGAAACTCTATGGCCAGTGATTTCAGTTTTGACGTGGTATCCAAGGTGGAGCCCACCCTGGTGGACGAGGTTATCAACAATTCCATGAAGGAGATAGCCAACCGCTACGACTTCAAGGACACCAATTCCGATATCTCCTACGACAAGAAAGCCAATGTCCTCAACCTGGTCTCCTCGGACGACTTCAAAGTGAAGGCGCTCTACGACGTCCTGCTGACCAGGCTGGCCAAGCGCGGCCTGCCGCTGAAGAACTTCCAGCCCGAAAAGCCGGAGAGCGCGCTGGGGGGCCGGGCGAAAATGGTCGTGAAGGTGCAGCAGGGCATACCCCAGGACAAGGCCAAGGAGATGGTTCGCTTCGTGAAAGACCACAAGGTCAAGGCCACCGTGGCCATACAGGGCGACACCCTGCGCGTCACCTCGCGCTCCAAGGACGAGCTGCAGTCCGTAATGGCCCTGCTTAAGGGCGGCGACTTCGGCGTAAATCTGCAGTTCGACAATTTCCGCTGACCGAATGGCCATCCTTTACACCGGCATAGACCAGCTTCTCACCTTCGCGGGCGACGCGTCGCCGCGCGCCGGAGCGGCTATGCGCGAGACGGGCCTCGTGGAGGACGCCGCCGTGCTTACCGACGGGGGGCTGATCGCAGCCGCCGGGCTGCGCACGCAGGTCGCTAAGCACCCGCTGGCGAAAAAGGCCCGGAAAGTCGAGGCGCGCGGCGTCTGCCTGCCCGGATTCGTAGACAGCCACACCCACGCCGTCTTCGCCGAGCCGCGGCTGAAGGATTTTTCCATGCGCACGGCCGGCGCCACCTACCAGGAGATCAAGGCGGCGGGCGGAGGGATAATCTCGAGCATAGGAGCCGTGCGGCGCCAGGCGCCCAAGGTCATGGCGGAGCAGCTGGCCGGCAGGGCGGGGCTTTTCCTGCGCTGCGGCACAACTACCATAGAGGTCAAGAGCGGCTACGGCCTCAGCCTCGATTCCGAGCTCAAAATGCTCCGCGCCGTAAAAGCCGCGGCCGGGAAGACCCCGCTCGGGATGCTGCCCACGCTCCTGGCCGCCCATGGCGTGCCGCCTGAGTTTAAAGGCGACTCGCAGAAATACCTGGACTATGTGGTCCGCGAGATACTCCCGAAGGCGGTATCGGAGAAACTGGCCGTCTTCGTCGACATCTTCTGCGAGAAAGGCTATTTCACCCCGGAGCAGACGCGGGCCTACCTGAAGGAGGCCGCCCGGCTGGGCCTGAAGCCGAAGGTACACTCCGAGCAGCTCTCCAACTACGGCGGCACCAGGGCCGGCGCCGCCGCCGGCGCCATCAGCGCCGACCACGCCGACCATGTCTTCGCCGAGGATATCTCCGCGATGCGCGAGGCCGGGACCATCGCGACGCTGCTGCCCGCCTCAAACTATTACCTCGGCCTGGCCAAGTATCCGCCGGCGAGGGAGATCATCGAAGCCGGCGTGCCGGTGGCGCTGGCCACCGACTTCAATCCCGGCACCTGCCCGTGCTGGAACATGCAGTTCGTACTCTCGGTCGCCTGTACCCATTGCGCGATGACCCCCGAGGAGGCCCTCTGCGCCGCCACCGTCAATGGCGCCTGGGCGCTGGGCATCGGCGACAGGGCCGGAGCGGTAATGGCCGGAATGAGCGCCGACCTCGCCTTTTTCGACGCCGGAGATTACCGAGAGCTCTGCTATTATTTCGGCGACAGCCAGTGCAGGATGACGGTGAAGGGCGGCGCCGTCGTTTTCGACGGGGGGCAACTGAAGACCGGAGGAAAGAAATGAAGATAGTGCTGTTCGATATAGACGGGACGCTGATCAAGGCCGGCGGCGCCGGCGTGAGGGCCCTCAACCGCGCGGTCCGCGAAATGACCGGCTGCCCCGAGGCCTGCAAGGCCCACGAGCTGCAGGGGACCACCGATAAATGCAATTTCGATCTCGCCTTCAGAGCGGGCAAGGGGCGAAAGCCTACGAAGAAAGAGATGGACGAACTCGTGCGCCGCTACCTGGCCTGTCTGCCGGGAGAGGTGAAGGCGTCCATGAAAGCGAAGAAGTACGAGAAGGTCAAAGGCGTCGAGAAGTTCATCCAGCGTCTTTCAAAAACGCCGGGGGTGATGATCGGCCTGGGGACCGGGAATCTAAAGGACGGGGCTTTCATCAAGCTGGGCCCGTCGGGGCTCATGAACTATTTCGCTTTCGGCGGCTACGGCTGCGATTCGCATCACCGCGCCGAAGTCCTGGAGAAGGCGGTGGCGCGCGCCGCCAAACTGGCGAAGGCCGATATAACGCCCAGCGAGGTCTACGTTATAGGCGACACCCATCGCGACGTGGAGGCGGCCAAGGAGTGCGGCTACCGGCCCGCGGCCGTCCTCGACGGTTTCGGCGACGATCACCTGATACTCCGCTCCAACCCGGAACTGATGGAGAAGAACTTCTCCGATATGAAGCCCTGGCTGCTCTGGATGGGGCTTGAAAAAGATCCTAAGGGGGTCAGCCGCGGCACCTATATCTGCCCCGATTCCCCGATAGAGCACGCGCATTACGGACGCACCGGCATGGACCTGCGCGACATCGAGATAGGCATGGCCAAGCTGCGCGAAGCCAGGCGCAAGGCGGTCGGCGGGCGGTGAAAAAGCTCGCCGTCATCTACAGCGGAGGCAAGGACAGCCACCTGGCGCTGCTGGAAGCCGCCGCGGCCGGAGGAAGGTTTTCCTGCCTGGCGGGCTTCGACGGCGGAGACAGGCACGAGGAATATTTTAACGACGCCAGGAAGCCCGGCCTGGTGGCGGCCCACGCCTCGCTGATGGGCCTGCCCTACGGCGAGATCAGGACGGGCCCCCGCTTCCGCATCAAGGACCTGCGCGCCAACGTGGCCCGGTAGGCCGCGGCGGCCTCCCTTTTCGGGGCCGATACGCTGGTCTCCGGAGTGGCGCGCTGCCGCTGCGGGGGTAAGATCTCGGCCTGGCGCTCCGCCGCCAGGGCCGCGGGCTTCGGCCTCGAGGCCCCGGTCATAGGCTACGACCTGGTCCACGCGGTGCGCCTCTGCCTCGAGTACGGGGTCCGCGCCCTTATAACCGGGACTGACTATAAGAAAGTTGACGCGCGCTGGCTGGGGCGCGAGATGGACGCCGTTTTTCTCGATTTCATAACCGCGGAAAAAAGGGCCGGCAGGTCCGTGGACGGCAGCGATCTGCAGACCGTGGTGCTGGACAGCCCCGTTTTCTCGGGCCGCATAGTCCCGCTGCGCCTGGCACCCGCGTCCAGGGGAGGCCAGAGGCTGTTGAGGCTGGAAAAGTTCAGGGTGGTCCGCAGGCGGAGTCCGAAGATACGTCTGGAGAAGATATGAAGATACAGGAAACGTTCACTTACCGCGACATAGCCGAGATCCCTTCGCTGCTGGAGGATTTCTCCTCCCGCGCCGGCAGCCTGGCCCGTCTCGCCCTTCGCTCTCGCGACAGGGCCGTCTACCTGGTCGGCCGAGGCTCCTCCGGCACGGCGACGCTGTTCGCCAAGTACATCTGGGAGACCTGCGCCGGGACCATAACCAATTTCATCCACCCTCATTCCATATTCGAAGCTAAGCGGCCTCTCGATTTCAAAGGGGCCGCGGTCTGGGCCTTCTCGCAGTCTGGGCGCAGCCAGGACATAGTGGCCTGCCTGAAGCGGCTCATGGGCTGGGGAGCGCGCGGAGTGGCGGTGACCAACGAGGCCGACCTGAAGAACAATCCGCTGGCCCGCCTGGCGGGCCGGCATATACTGCTTTCCGGCTCGAAAGAGCTTCCCGTCGCGGCAACGAAGAGCTTCATCCTGCAGCTCTGGGCCGTGCTCTGGACGGCGCAGGCCTGGAGCCGCTGTTTCAGGCCGGCGGATTTCAAGGCCGCGGTCAAAGCCGCCGCGGCGGCCGTGAACGAGGATTACGGGGGGGGCGAACTGGTCCGGCGCGTGAAGCGGGCGAATATGCTGGGCTTCGTCGGGCGCGGCGCTTTCAACGCGGTGGCCGAGGACTCGGCGCTCAAGTTCCGCGAAATGGCGATGGCGCACGCGCTGGGTTATTCCGCGGCGGAGTTCCTGCACGGCCCGGTCGGCGCCTACACTAAAAAGGACCTGGTATTCCTCTTCTCCCCCGCGGCGGCCGTACCGGAGGATATCAGGCGCGTCATGAAGGCCCTCGACGAGCGCGGCACGCCCTACAAAGTAGTCCTGCCTCCCAAGGGCGTGAAATTCCCTTTCAACTGCATACCCGTGGACATCCGGATGAAGCTGCTGGCCCTGCGCCTGGCGCTGGCCAAGGGCCTCGACCCGGACAACCCCCGCGGCCTCAAAAAAGTCACCCCGACCTTCTGATCCGTAAGGAATAACTATGCCGGGGGCATGTCGGCGCCCGGAATAGTTGTTCCTATTTTCGAGAGAGAGTTTAGAACAGGGAGGCTTTGCGCAGGACCCGGCCGATGGCGGCGCCCCAGGGGACCCGCGCCAGGTCGGCTATGACCGATTCGACGTCGTAGTCCACCCGGATTATCTCGGCCGACGGGGCCGGGGCGCAGGTCAGCACGGCGTAGGAGGCGCGGGTGTCGCCGTCGAGCGGGCTGCCCACGCTGCCGGGATTTATCGCCAGCCCGCCTCCGGGCAGTGTCTTTACGTAGGGGGCGTGGATGTGGCCGCAGATAACGTTGGTCCCGTCGCCGCTGCCGTGCAGGTGGAAGCCGGTCTCGTCGTCGCCGCTCGAGGCGTGGAAGCATGCGAAACCGGCGCCGCAGACGGTGAAAGAAGTTTCGACCGGGGCGTCGGCCAGCCAGGCCTTGTCCTCGCCGTCGAGGCGGCGGACCGTCCATTCGGCGTGATCCGCCCCTTCCGGCCCGAGGAAATACTTTTCAAGGAAATCCCGGCGCTGCAGCTGGGTGGCGTAGCGGTCGTGGTTGCCCCTGACCCGGTGGAGGATGTTCATCCCGCGCAGGGCCTTCACCGTCTCGGCCGGGTAGGGCCCCATGTTCACGGCGTCGCCCAGGAAGCAGACCGGCGCGGCCCCCAGGCCCCGCCGGGCCGCGTCGGCCCTGACGGCTTCCAGGGCCGCCAAATTCGCGTGAATGTCCGAGATTATTACCAGCCGGTCCATACCGCCCCGCCCCCTTCAGTTCAGAACCTGCTCCAGAGCTTTTTAGCCAGTTCGGCCGACTTGCGGGAGACTTCCTCCTCGTCCAGGTCGAGCCTGAGCTTTTTATTCTCCATCAGCACCTTGCCGCCGGCTATGGTCGTGTCCACGTCGCTCTGGCTGAGCCCGAAGACCAGGTGGCCGTAGAAATTGGAGGCGTCCAGCGGCGTGGGGGGGAAGTAATCCATCAGTATCACGTCGGCCGCGAAACCCTCTTTGAGCTCGCCCAGGCCCTTGAACTGGCGGTTGGCGATGCGCGCGTTGTTGACCGTCAGCGCCGTCGCGGCTTCCATGAAGCCCTGCGACGGGTCGTGGCGCAGGTGCTGCAGCCACAGAGAGGCGCGCAGCTCCTCGAACATGTTCACCGTCATGGCGTCGGTGCCCAGGCCCACCAGGACGCCCTTGCGGGCCATGCCCGTGATGTCGGCCACGCCCACGGAGTTGTTGGCGTTGGACTGGGCGTTGTGGACCACGGCCGTGCCGGTCTGCGCCAGTATGTCGGTCTCCCTGTCGTCCACATGGACGCAGTGCACGCAGATGGAGCGCGGGCCCAGCAGGCCGAACTTGTTTAGGCGCTCCACCACGCGCATACCGTGATGGGACTCGCAGTGTATCTGGTCGGCCTGCGACTCGGCCGTGTGGACGTGGAAGCCGGCGCCCAGGCCCCTGCCGACTCCCGCCGCCGCCTCCAGCGTGGCGTCGGTGATGGTGAACGAGGCGTGCAGGCCGAACATGGCGGTCACGGTATTGTCGTTGGCCTTCACGGTCTTCTTGATGAATTCGGCGTTCTCCTCTATGCCGGCGGCGGCCGCCTTGCGCCCGTCGCGGTCCGAGAGCTCGTAGCAGAGCGAGGCGCGGAGCCCCGTCCCGCGCACGGCCTTCTCGACCGCCTCGAGCGAGCCCTTTATCGCGAAAGGGCTGGCGTGATGGTCGATGAGAGTGGTCGTGCCCCTGCGGACGGCGTTTATCAGCGGTATGACCGCGCTGTAATACGAGTCCGCGTTGGTGAGCCGCTTGTCCAGCTTCCACCAGAGGTTGTTGAGAACCTCCACGAAGTTCTTCGACGGTTTCGCCTTGCCCAGCCCGCGCGCGAAAGTGCTGTAGAAATGCATGTGCGCGTTGATGAAGCCGGGCATCACTACCTTGCCGTGCGCGTCGATGACCTTGCCGTATTTCCCCTTGAAGGTCTTCTGCGGGGCGATCTTCTTTATCAGGCCGCCCTCGATGAGGAGGGCGTGGCCGGCGAGGACCCGGTTCTCCTCGCCGAGGGTGACTATCGTGCCGTTCTTTATGAGTATGGTCTTCATGGTCACTCCGGGCAGGCCTTGAGTTCGGTGGCGGTACGCTTGCGCATCTTTATCGCGCCGGCGAAACATTTTTTGGCGCAGAGCGAGCAGCCGACGCATTTAGACGCGTCGAAAACCGGCACGCCTTTGGCGTCGAGCTCGACGGCCAGGTAGCCGCAGCGCTCGCAGTTGCCGCAATGCATGCAGAGTTCCGGGTCGGCTTCAGGGATGTTCTTGACGGGCGTGAGGTCCGGGAAGTCCGTTACGGGCTTCGGGAGAGCGCAGCCGATGAAGTCCCCGACGGACTTGTAGCCCTTTTCCTCGAGCATATGGCTGAGGCCGCTTTCCAGCTCGCCGATGACGCCGAAGCCGTACTTCATGACGACGGTGCAGAACTGGACGGATTTCGCGCCCAGCGCCAGGAAATGCGCCGCGGCCTTGTAGTCCATCGGCCCGCCGTTGCCCGATATCGGCACGCCCAGGTTCACTGCCTTGGAGATGGTCAGGTTGCTTATGGGGGCGACGCCGGCGCCGCTCATGCCCACTATCATGCCCTCCTCCCATTCCCCCTTGCCGCTCATCCGCTTGCGGAAGGCCAGGGCCGGGAAGGAGTTGGCCAGCGTGATGCCGGCTTTCTTATGCGGGTATTTGGCGTAGACCTGCTTTATCGCGTTGACCACCTGCCAGATGGCGGTGACCGCGCCGGTCAGCTTGAAGAGCTTGGGGATCTCCGGGTCTGAAACTTCCATGACCCAGCCGATGATCTTGGCCGTCAGCTCGGGGTCCTGCGAGACGATATCGCCCTTGGTGCCGTCGCCGCCCTGGGGGCAGGACAGCGAGTACTCGATGGCCATCGCGCCGGCCTTCTCGAGCTTGAGCGTGTTGGACTGCCAGCCTTTGCGGTCGAACTCGTCGTCGCCGGTCACCGGGCCGCCGGTGGAGGCGGCCGTCAGCCGGTCCGGGTATTCCTTGACCAGCCGCGCGACCTCTTTGCAGACGCGGTCGAGCGGGTGGCCGCTGACATTGTCGGAATTGCCGTAGGTGTTCTCGTCGAAAGTGACCATGTACTCCGACGGGATGTGTATGTCCAGGCCGTCGAAGGCCGTCTTCATGACCACGCCCGGCCAGCCGGCTTCGTAGGCCTGCTTGACCTGCTCGTAGCCGTCGGAGTGGGGGGAGGCCGAGATGATGAAGGGGGAACTGAGCTTGCGGCCGAAGAAGTCGGTGGTCAGGTCCACGGGCCGCAGGTCGCGGCCGGCCAGCAGCACATGGCTCTTCTTGTGGTCCTTGAAGGAGGGGACCTTTTCGCCCCGCATGTACGCGTGGGCCTGCATGGCCGCGTTCTTGGCGGAGGCGGTGCCTTCCACCACGGTGGCCGCGCCGTCCCTGCAGTCGCCGGCGAAAAAGACGCCTTTCACGCCGGGGTCCTTGAAGACGGGGACGTTCTTGATGGCCAGCACGACGAACTGCACGTCGCCGCGCACCTGCTCCGTGCCGGGGATGTCCTTCGCCTTCTCATCGAGGCGGACGATCTTTATGCCTTTCCCGCCCTTGAGTATGCCGGTGATGCGGCTGCGGCCGTTTATGTCTATGCCGGCCTTCAGTATGTCGCGCAGTTCGTGCTCGGGCAGCTGTATGGCGCCGATGTTCTTGCGCGTGAATATTTCCGCCTTGGCCGCGCCCAGCCGCAGGGCCTTCATGGCGCAGTCGGCGGCCACGGCCCCGCCGCCTATGACGGCGACGTTCTTTCCCTTGACCTTGTACTTGCCGGAATTGCGCAGGTACTCGAGGCCTTCGACCCCGAGGGACTCGTTCTCTATGCCCAGCTTTATCTGCTCCTCCACTCCGGCGGTCACGATGACGGAATCGTATTTCTTAAGCAGCGCGGCCGGGTCCTTTACGGACGAGCCGGTCTTTATAGATATGGGGCCGAGCTTCTTCACCCACTCTATCTCGGTCTTCAGCACTTCCTTGGGAAAGCGGGCGTCGGGGATGAGGTTGCAGGCGCCGCCGGCCTTCTTATCCTTTTCGAGGACGTCCACCTTATAGCCCAGCTGGGCCAGCGTGCCGGCGGCCGACAGGCCCGCCGGTCCCGCGCCCACGACGGCGACCTTCTTACCGTTGGGCTTCGCTTTTTTGAACTCCGGCATCACGCCGAGTTCCTTGGCCTTCTGCACGACGGTGGCCTGCACGGCCGGTATGTTTATAGGGTTGTCGAAAAGTTTGCGCGAGCAGGCCTTCACGCAGAACCAGTCGGGGCAGACCGCGCCGCAGACGCCGCCGAAGGTGTTGTGTCCCATGATGAGCGCCGCGCTGCGCTTGAAATCGGAGTTCTCCATCTGGCGCACGGCCATGATGAAATCGGCGGGGGAGCAGTCGGCCGGGCAGGCCTTCTGGCAGGGCTTGTCCTCGCAGTAGAGGCAGCGCTCGGCCTCGGTCTTGAGCTGGGCGTCGGTAAGGAACTGGATCTTTTTCATGTCTGCACCTCGCGTGAAGATACTAGATTCTATAAATTTACGCGCTTTTATGCTTTATCCTGGCCTTGAGGCGGAAATGTTCGTAGTCGAAGAAGAAGCGGCCGTAGACCAGGAAACGCCAGCCGCCGCGCTTCGTTTCTTCGTCCGCCCTGGCGGAAAGGTCGGATATTTCCGAATCTTCCGGCACGGCCAGGATATGGCAACGGTGACCGGGGCCGTTGGCGGCCTCGTCGAGGCGCAGGTCTATCACCCCGCCCTGCCGCCTTGCCCAGAGATGCTCCGGGTCGAGGCGGGCCTCCACGGGGCACAGACCGTGGAGTTTTATCGGGGAGGGATACTGGATCGCGGCGGTGTACCTGCCGTATTCGGAGCGCACGTGCCGGAAATCCGCGCGCATCGCCGCCCCCTTGTGATCGAGGAAGGAGGAGAGCGGCTGCGCCTGAATGAAGAACCTGGTCCTGCCCGGGGCGGACAGCCTGGTCTCGTTGAAGAACATCCAGGTCCGTACCGCCGAAGGCCCGGCCTCCGGGTCGACGACGTAGATAGTGGAAGACGCCGGGGCGAGGTTCCGCCTGGCCGAGAGGACGTTGTCCAGCAGGGCCTTTTTGCCCCTGGCGTGATTGAACTCCTGGCACGCGGCGGGAAGGTCGGGGAAGAGCGGGCGGTATTCGACGGAGCCTTCCACCAGCGCCCTGAGCTCGTCGTTGGTCTTGAAACTGTATTCGGGCGCGAGCTTGCGCGCTATTTCCAGGTGGCGCAGCGACTCCTTCCGGTCGCCGCGCAGCGCGTAGATCTTGCCGAGCATGTAGTAGATGCCGGGGACCTCCTCCCCGCCGGCGCTCATCGCCTTGCGCAGCTCGACGCAGGCCGCCTTGTATTCCCCGCGCAGCAGGGCCAGGTCCGCCCGCATGAAAGGGATGTAGAACTGCGCCGGGGAGATGGCGGCCGTCTCGTTGAGGGCGGTCTCCGCCTCGTCCACCCTGCCCGCCTGCGTCAGGCCTTCGGCCAGCGCCAGCAGGAGCATGATATTGCCGGGGCGGTGGCGTATCTCCTCCGTTGTCCGGCTGAGCCATTCCTCGAACCTCCCCATGCCCGAATCGTGGTAGGCGGAGAGGAACCAGGTGAAAAGCGAGGACCCCGGTATGGCGGTCTCTATTCGCCGCGCGTACTCCATGGCTTTTTCGAAACTGCCCGAGACCATTCTGGTCCGGGCGCAGATAGCCAGCAGGGTCGGGTCTTCCGAGCCGCCGCGCAGGTAATGCTCCATGTTGCGCAGCCAGTCGCGCGTGCCGTCGAAATAATCGGCCAGCAGGGCCGCGTGCAGGCGTCCTTCGGGGTCGGGAGAAATTTTAGCCGCCCGACGCATCCTCGCCCCTGCGCTGCGCAGGACCGAGGATTCCCCTATGTGGTCGCGCAGCAACGCCGCCATGGCGTAAGCCTCCGGCGAGAGCGGGTCCAGTTTTATGGCTTCGAGTACGAGGTCCTGGGCCTGGTCCACCGCGAAGTCGGTGAAATAGGCCAGCGCCGCCTCGCTCGAGAGCCGCGAGGCCTCCCGCCT
>DNQL01000013.1 GCA_003500765.1 Elusimicrobiota bacterium
GCAGCGCCGGCAGGGCGGGCCGTGCACCTTCGCCTCCTCGGCGTTCTCGTCCAGGTCGCTGCGGCCGCCTTCGGGATCCGTGACCGTGGTGTTGAACTTATCAAGGCCTATCGCCAGCGACTCGCGGCCCTTCAGGAAGCAGGGCGGGACATTTAGAAAAAGTATCTCTCCGCCCAGTCCGCGACGCTCCATCAGTTCGGCGGCTTTTTTAAAATACGGCGCGCAGTCGGGCAGGCTGACGCCGAGTTTCGCGTGATTGGCGCGCATGCTCTCTATATACACGGGGTAGATGACGACGAAGCTGCTTATCCCTTTGCGCAGCCAGTAGTCCACGATGGCGTCGAGACGCCGGTAATTGAGCCTGTTGACCAGGATATTGTTGGCGACCCTCAGGCCCAGTCCTCTGGCGTTCTTCAATCCCTCCGAGGCCCTGTCGAAAGCGCCTTTGACTCCGACGAGGAGGTCGTGCTCGGCGGCCCTGTCGCTGGTAAAAGAGAATTTGACCAGGGTAAGCCCGGCCGAGGCCAGCCGGCGGCAGAAAGCCGGATCGGACAGGCTCATGCCGTTGGTCTGCACCCTTACGAAGCGGAAGCCGGCCTTTTTCCCGGCGGACACTATCTTCTCTATATCGGGGCGGATGAGAGGCTCGCCGCCGGTCAGGCCGAGCCGGCGGTAGCCTCCCTTGTAGGCGGCGCGGATATCGGCCAGCAGACGCGGCGTCGGGGCGTTGAGCGATTTATCGAAGCTGCCCTGCGAACAGAAGAGGCAGCGCGCGCTGCAGTTGTAATTGAGTATCAGCTCGTAGCACTTGCCCTTTACCTCAACGCCCTTCTTCATAACGGTCCCTCCAGTCCCTGGCGGCGGCGAAAGGCCGGCAAACGGGAGAGCGTCTTCACCAGGCGGCGCATCGCCGCGCCGTAGGCCCGTGCGAAGGAGAGGCGGAGGTCCATAGCCGCGCGTATGTCCGACGGGGCCATCCCGCCGGCGTGGCGCAGCAGAGAATAATAGCCGGCGGGGCAGAGAGGCTCGGACGGAGAGGCTCCCGCCGCGGCCGCTTCCGCGAAGAACTTCGCGCGGCCGGCGGAGCCGGAAAAACGGCGGCGCGAGGCCGCGGGCGCAGAGAGCAGTTTGTCGCAGGGCAGGACGGTCCCTTCCGGCGAAAGCGTCAGCGAGGCGCAGCCGCCGGTGTCCCCGCCGCGCATGGAATCGAGCAGCTCGTAGATATTGGCTATCTCGTAGACGGGCCGGCCGGCGCGGGCCAGGGCGGAGTAATCCCGACCGACGCGCAGAAGCCCGGAGGAAAGAGTACGGGCCTCGGCCGGGCCCCAGGAGGCCTTGATGTCCGGCGCCCAGGCTATAGAGCGGAAGCCGGCCGCGTAGAGCGACATGATATTGGAGGCCAGTCGCCCGGCGTTCTCCGGGCTCACCACGGCGGATACCGTCAGGCGCGCCCTGAGGCCGCGCGGCAGGTCCCTGAGCGCCGCCGCGTAGGCCGACCCTCCGGATTTCAGCCGGCGGAACTTATCGTTGTCGGCTTTCCTGCCGTCCAGGCTGAGGACTATCCTGGCGCCCAGGCGGAGCAGTTCCTCCGCCCGGCCGCGCGAAAGGACGGCCCCGTTGGTGAAAACGGTCACGCCGACGCCCGGATACAGCCTGGCCAGCCGCGCCACTACGGTTTTCAGAACGCCCCAGCGCAGCAGGGGCTCGCCGCCGAGAAAAGTGATCTTATCGCCGCCGGCCCGCACGAAAGCGTCCAGCCGCCTGTTCAGCGCGGCGGGCTTCAGCGCCCCGACGCCGCCGGGCACGAAGCAGTAAGCGCAGGCCATATCGCAGGCGCGCGACAGGTACACGGTCAGATGGGAGGCTGGCCTCACGGGAACCTCTTCACGGGGCGCAGTTCCGAGTCGCCGTAGCGCTCGAGGTATTCGGTCCAGATCCCTTCGCAGGCCTCCCAGAGCGCGCAGCCGAGGCAGCGTTCCGTCTTGCGCCTGCCCACCGCCCTGCGGGAGGTAATGGCGTCGGTGTTGATGAAATCCGGGGCCCAGTGCTCGGTCTCGAACAGCGCCCTTTCGTTGATCTCGCTTATCTGGCCCAGGTAGCCGCGGAAATGGCAGAGCGGCACGTAGCGCGCTTTCCACTCCGTGAACCCGGCCTTGTTCCCTATGGCCAGCGCCTTGCGCATCCACGGCGCGGCCTCGGAGATGCGCGGCACCAGGCGGCGGAAATCGTTCTTCGCTCCGCCGTAGTTGGGATCGACAAAAATATATTCCACGTTGCGCACGCCGTTCTTGACGTAGAAGCGGGCGATGTCGGGCAGCCGGCGCATGTTCTGTTTCACTACGGTAGTATTGCCGTTGATATTTTGAAAGCCCAGCGCGCGCAGGTTCCCGATACCCTTCGTCAGCTCGCGGAAACTGCCGGGAGAGCGGGTAAGCGCGTCGTGGGTGCGAGCGTCCGGCCCGTGCACGGAAAAGATCAGCGCGCCTATGCCGGCTTTGACTATCACGCGGGCGGCCGCCGGGTCGGCGAAGACGCGGCCGTTGGTGGCGGCGACGACGTCCTTTATCCCCAGCCTCCTTGCGGCCTTCACGAGCGCCGGGAAATCCGGCCTTATCGTGGACTCCCCGCCGATTATCTCCACTATCCCGGCGCCTTTGCGTTTGGCGGCGTAGAGGTCGCGCAGAAGTTCGGCCGTGGTCTTCTCTGGCATGTCGCGCTTGTCGGCGTCGATGCAGAAGCGGCAGTTATTGTTGCACCGGTAGCCGGTGAACAGCACTATCTTGAGCCGCTTCGGGCGGGAGGGGGTCGTTTTCTTCTTCATCTGATGTAATGCCCCAGGTTCTTATCCAGGAAAAGAGTCAGCAGCGTGCCGCCGTATATCCAGAGCGCGAAGGGCCTGCCCTTGACCGCCTCGACCTTGGGGTCCGGGACTTTTTCCGACAGGCGGCCCATCCACTCGCGCAGCAGCTGGGCCTGTTCGGCCGAGAGGCCGTCCTTGAAGCAGTCCTCGAAGGCTCCTTCGAAAAGCGGGTTGTTGCGCGCCGTGCGCAGCTCGGCGGCCGACAGGATGACGCCCTCCTGCACCTCGGCCGCCGGCAGGTAGACCAGGTCTTTCTTCTCCATCAGGTATTCCAGCATGAAGCGCCCGACGAAGATCAGCGCGCTGAATTTGGCCACGTTCCCCGCGGCGCCCAGCACCACCTCGAAGAGCCTCTCGCGGAAGAAGAGCAGACCGAGCCCGAAATAGAGGGCGTAGGAGACGGCCGAGACCCGCATCCAGGCCCGGCTGCGGAAATAGGGCGAGAGCTTGTCCCAGAGAAAGAACATGAAGAAGAACAGCACTCCCGTGTGGCTGAAGACCCGGAACAGCGCGCCGCTGAGCTCCAGCATGAAGACCTGCTGCAGTATGAAGATGAATCCCAGGTTGAGCAGGTACGGCGCTATGGCGGCGCGCCCGCCCTCGCCGGCTATGTCGGCCAGGCGCTTGCGCGCGTCGCCGCGCAGCTTGGCGAAGAACTCCGAAGGCGCGGCGGCGCGGAAACCCTCGGCCACGTAGGAGCCCAGGACGTAGAGCGAGGCGGCGATGAAGGTGTTTATGAGAAAGACAAGGAAGAGGTAGCCGGGCATGCCGCCGATGAAGGGGTGCATAAGGGGGAGGAAGGCCGAAGAGACCATGAAGAATTTGGCGTCGCCGGCGGGCCAGAGCTCGGAGTACCAGAGCACCATCCCGGCGGCCGCGGTCCAGAGCAGGTGGCCGGCCAGCAGCCGGTAGAACTCCGGGTTGAGGAAGCTGTCGACGCGGCCCGACAGGCCGAGCGCGGTATTGAGCGCCTGCAGGACCAGCGCGAAGAAAAGGAGTTTCAGGCCGGCGGCTATACGGGAATTGGGTATCTTGCGGCGCGCGGAATCTTCGCGGACCACGCCCAGCCCCCAGAGCAGGAAGGCGGCGAAGGTCAGTACGGCCAGGTACCTCACCGGCGCACCCGCCTGAGCTCTCCCGTACCGTAGAGCTCCGCGTAGTCCTTCATGATGCCGGCGCAGCCCCGCCGCAGGGCTACNNCCCCGCCGCAGGGCGCAGCCGCGGCAGGTGTCCGGCGGGTAGAGGCGGTCCTCGTCGGGCAGGGTGACCCAGCAGAGGCCGCGCAGATCGGCCGGCAGTACGCACCTGGGGAAATGATAGAGCCTCAGTTCGGCGAAACGGGCCAGCAGCGGACGCAGCCGGGCTATGACGGCCGCCGAATCCCGGAGCCGCAGCGAGAGCTTCCTGTTGTTGGCCGACGACATTCCCTCTATCTCGTAATGTATCAGCACCACGCGGTAAAGCGAAGTGTCCGGGAACTCCCGCAGAAGCAGTCCGAGCAGCGGGCCGAGCTTCTTTATATTGAGACGGTGCAGGACCACGCGTATCTCGAGCTCCTGGCCGGCGCGCAGGGCCATGAAGTTGCGCAGGCCGGCCATGGTCTGGCGGAAAGCGCCCCTCACTCCGGCGACGGCGTCGTGGGTCCGGGCGTCCGGCCCGTGCACCGGCACGCCCAGGGAGAAGGGCGGAGCCGCAACCGCCATCACCCTGCGGGCGAAGGCCTTATCGCCCAGCCTGCGGCCGTTGGTCAGCAGCGTCAGCCGGGTGCCCGGCAGCCGTCGCCTGAAATAGGCCAGCAGTTTGACGAATTCCGGGTGCATGGTGGGCTCGCCGCCGGTCAGGCTGACGAAGAAGGGCTTGTCGGGATTCTTGAGATAAACCTTGCCGTAGCGCCCGCTGAGGTAACGCTCCAGCTTGCCCACCTGGCAGCGCAGGCCGTACTGTGCCGCGTCCTGCAGCGCGAACTCGGGCCCGTTTGTGCACATCACGCAGCGGTTGTCGCATTTGTGCCAGACCGGGATATCGGGCATCAGCGTGCGCTCCCTTTTATCCAGGACTCGATGACCCGCCGCTCACGCGGCGAGGAAAGCCGCCGGAACACCGCGGCGAATATCCCCTTCTGCACGGCGCACCAGGAACCGGCGGCGATATTCCCCCAGGGCGAGCCCTGCGTCTCGTAATTATGGACGGGGCAGACCCCGCAGTAAGGCTTGTACGCGCAGCGGAAGCAGTGATGCTGGGACTCCAGGCAGGACGACATGGCGCAGAGCCTCGACGCGGGCGAGGCGGCCTGGTCGGCCGCCGAGGAGTCCCGGCAGGAACCCGTCCTGAAAAGCAGGTCGCCGCGCGCGCCGACCATTCGACCCTCGTCGCAGGTATAGACCTGCCCGTCCCAGTTATAGGCCAGCTGGCCGGCGGCGGCGCCGCAGGGCGAGCGCAGGTCCAGGTAGTTGGGGTCCTCGCGCGAGAGTATCTTGCGCGCCAGCAGGGCGGCGTTGCGCTCGACGAAGCGTTCCCCGGAGAGGTTTATCTTCATGATATGGCCCAGAGCCCTGTCGTAGAAAGCCGCGAAGGCCGAAGGAGGGTAACCGATATCCTTCCAGACCGACCCGGCGTAGCCTATGGGCGAGAGCGGGCGCAGGAAAACGCCGCCCAGGCCGAGCCGGCGGTACTCGTCGACTATCTCCTTCTCCCGGCCGAGCGAAAGCCGCGTGGTGGTCATGAGGGCCGAAGGCAGCGAGTCCTTCCCGCCGCCGCGGGCGCGCCGCTTTATCTCTTTGAGCCATTTCTCCGCCAGCGCGTGAGAACCCCCGCCCAGCCTGCGGCGGTTGGCGTCGTGCAGGTCCGCCGGACCGTCGAGCGAGGTGCAGACGGAAACGCCGCGCGCGACCAGGAAATCGAGCTTCTCGCTGTCCATCAGGACCAGGTTGGTCACCACGGTTAGAGCGAGGTCCTTCCCCGCCCGCTTGTTCTTCGACAGCGCGTAGTCCACCGAGCGTTTCAGCACCGGCCAGTTGAGCAGCGCCTCCCCGCCCTGGAACTCTATCGTTATCCCGGCGGCGGGGGAGGAGAAAGCGAGGTCGACGGAGCGCCGCGCCGTCGGCCAGTCCATGTCCGTGCCGGCGCCAGTCCCGCAGGACGCGCGGCAGTAGACGCAGGCCAGGTTGCAGCGCAGCGTGAGGACGAGGATGTGCAGGCTCGGCCCCGAAAAAAGCCCGGAGGAAAGTCCTTTTATGCCCGCCTCCTCGGCCGGCAGGTCGAGGCGCTCCCGGAAAAAGTTAAGCGGCAGCAGCCGTCGGTACAGCGCCGAACCCTCGCGTACCTCCCCGTCTGCGAAGGCGGCGAACTCCTTCGCCTTCAGCAGCGCCCAGCGTCCGCCGTCATTGGTGACCAGCACGCCGCCGGGGAGGCGCTCGAAGCGGAAAAAAGCGGGCTGCAGCCCGGCGGCCTTCTTCATTTTTTCCTCACGCGCGGAGGCGGCACCGGCTTGAATTCGTCCCAGCCGTAAAGTTCCGGGTACTCATGCCAGGGACCCTCGCAGCGGGCGTCCCAGCGGCAGCGGCGGCAGTCCGGGCGCTTGGCCTTGCCGGAATTGCGGCGGTAATCGGCGTAATTCTCCAGGTACAGCCCCGCGTCGGCGACGGGGCCCTCCGGGATGATAGCCTCGGCCACGCATTGTTCGTAGCCTTTCATCAGGCAGTACGGCACGGCCTCGGTATAGCAGGGCACGCCGGCCTTTATCCCCTCGTCGAGGGCTTTTTTCATGTACGGAAGAGCGTCGGTCTTGCGGGGAACTATCTCGAAGCGTTTCTCCCAGGCCGTGCCGATGACGTGGACGAAAGCCAGCTGGTACTGGTCCACTCCCAGGTATACCAGCAGCCTGGCCAGGGCGGGCAGGTCGCGGTAATTGAGCGAGGTCACTACGGTATTGGTGAGTATACGGAAGCCCGCGGACTTGGCGCGCCTTATTCCGGCCACCGTCTGGGCGAAGCTGCCCGGCGCGCGGGTGAGACGGTCGTGCAGGGCCGCCGTGGAGCCGTGCAGGGCGGGGCTGACCTCGGTGACGCCGGCCTCTTTGAGTTCCGCGCAGTATTCGGCCGATGAAAGGCGGCGCCCGTTGGTCTGCACCTGGACGCAGGAGTAGCCCAGC
>DNQL01000238.1 GCA_003500765.1 Elusimicrobiota bacterium
ATGTATTTCAACGCCGGCAATATGCACCTCAACCTCTCCAGCGGCGTCAGCGGCAATGTCGCCGCCGAGGTGGACACCGCCGTATACGCCTCCGCGGCCTGGCGGCCGGCGGAGCGGCTGGGCGTGGGCGCCACGCTTAAATACGCGCGGCTGGAACTGGCCGAGACCGCCTCGGCCGCGGCCCTGCTCTACGACGCCGGCGTCCTTTACAAGGCCGGGCGCGGTTTCAGTTTCGGCGCCTCGCTGATGAACGCCGGCGGCGATTTTAAATTCGAGGCCGTGGGAGACCCGCCGCCCACCGTGCAGCGGCTGGGCGCAGCCTGGCGCGTGGAGTTCACGCCGCCGAATTTGCTGGACAACGACGCCGACCTGGTCTATTGCGCCGCGATGTTCACCGCCGACCATATCAAAGCGCGCGACGAGGACGCTCATTCCCAGGCCGGCTTCGAGTTGGACATGGATATGGCGATAGGCGTCCACATGGCCGTGCGCGCCGGCTACCTCTTCGACCGCCCCGCCGAGGGTTTCGTCTTCGGCTTCGGCCTGGCCGACGACGGCTGGTCTCTGGACCTCTCCTTCGACACCGGCAAGGCCATGAACGCCCGCCAGCAGGCCACCCTCGGCTACCGCTTCTAAGGAGTCGCTCCGCCCATGTCCCTCAAGAAAATACTCTCCCGTGTCCTGACCCCTTTCTCCTGGTTCTTCCGCAAGATAGCCCCGCTGCACCTGGGGCTCTACTTCCTTTTCTCCTTTTCGGTGACCTTCGGCGGCTTCACCGCCAGCTACCTGGAGAGCGCCTCCATGATCGACGTCGGCGCGCTCGAGACGGAATGGGCGCGCGGCTGGGGCGCCTATAAACGCGGCGAAAAAGTCGATTTCGACTTCGATAAGGTGGTCCGTCCCCTCAAGCGCGTGAAAATGTCGATGCTGAAGGTCGGCGACGGCGACTTCAGGATAGCGGAGGAGAAGAAAACCTCCGACGAGCTGCTGATGTGGTACTTGCTGTTCATCGTGCCGTGGCTCTGGCCCCTGTACCGCCATTATTACGGGAAGCGGAAGCCGTCCCAGGCGCTGGTAGAGCGGCGCGTTATAAACCTGCCGCTGCTGCTCTTCGGCCTCAGCTGGGCGGCCGCGATACACCGCTATTTCCTGGGCATGTCCTCGTACGCCGAACTTTACGGGCCGGTGCCGGACAGTATGCGGCTGGTCTTCATCGCGTCCACGGTGATGATGGGCGCCTTCGCCAGTTATCTGAACATAGAGATAACCGGGGCTTATGTCCGCCGCTATATCGCGCGGCCTTTCTTCCTGGAGACCGACCCGCACGGCCTCAAGCACGGCTTCGCCGTGAACCTGACCCTGCGCTACGGCCTGATGCTTTTCTCGCTGGCGGCGGTGCCCCTGCTGCTGTGCCTCTATATCCCGATCTTCACCAGCCTGGACCTGTTCATGCCGGTGATAGAGGCCCGCAGGAGCGGCGCCCCCCTGCCGCTCGACTACGCCGTGGTCCGGGCGCTGTTGCCGCTTGTTTTCATGGGCATGCTGTCCGCGATCATGCTGTTCTTCCAGTTCCTGTCCTTCCTGCTCTACCGCCAGAACGTGCAGGCGCCCATCAGCGCGCTGGTAAAACGGATGAAGGCCGTCGCCGCCGGCGACTTTACCTGCAAGACCTCCGTGTTCTACTCCGACGAGCTGGGCCAGCTCAAGGGCCACTTCAACATGATGCTCGACGGCCTGGTGGAGCGCGACCATATCAAGGACACGTTCGGCCGCTACGTCTCCATCGAGATAGCCGAGAAGATAATGAAGAGCGGCAAGGTCAACCTGGCCGGCGAGGAGATACAGGCCACCGTGCTGTTCTCCGACATACGCGGCTTCACGCCGCTGAGCGAGAAGCTGCCGCCGGCGGAGCTCATCAAGTTCCTCAACGAATACTTCGCGCATATCACCGCGCCGATAGCGGAGAACCGCGGCGTCATCAACAAGTTCATCGGAGACGCCGTCATGGCCATCTTCTCGCCGGTCTTCGGCGTGGAGGACCACCGCGCGGCCGCCGTGCGCGCGGCGCTGGGCATGCGGGAGGCGCTGGCGCGGTTCAACGCGGAGGGCAAATACCCGCCGGTGGAGTTCGGCGTGGGCCTGCACAGCGGGGGACTGGTGGCCGGCAATGTCGGCACCGAGTCGCGCCTGGAGTACACCGTCCTTGGCGACACGGTCAACGTCGCATCGCGCATCGAGAGCCAGACCAAGGCCGCCGCCGCCGAGATCCTCCTCAGCGAGGCCGTCATGGCCGGCGTGCGCCCGGAGGATTTCCCGGGCGTGAAGTTCGTCAAAGGCCAGCCCGTCCTGATGAAGGGCAAATCCGAGCCGATGTCCCTCTACAGTATCGGATAACCCGGCCCGCCTCCCGGTGGTGCCCCTTGGACCCGCCCCCGGCCGGGCCATTTTACCGCGCTGATCCGCCCTTTCGGCCCATAAAGAAGAACACGATAGATTCATAGAATAGGGTCATGCTTAAAACGACCCTCTTTCCCACTCTCGCCCTTATTTTAGCCGCCGCACCCGCCCGGGCCTACAATACCGCCCAGCACGCCGATTTCGCCTCCGACGCCTTAGCCGTCCTCTGCGGCGCGGACGCCGGCGCCGCCGGCCCGCTCTGTGCCGAGCTGGCCGCCTACGAGCCGTTCCTGCGCTTCGGCGCCGAGATGGAGGACGAGGGCGAGCGGGATTTCCGCCGGACCTTCGGCGGCGTGGAGTTCCGCGACGAGGAGCCCGGCAAGCACGGCCCCTGCAAGGCCAGCTGGCTCTACGGCGAGCGGCACATGTACTGCAACCACTATTTCTTCGTCGATAATTATCTCGCCGGCCGGCCTTCGGGTTCCTGCGGCTCCGACCTGCTCGACGCCACCACGCCCGACTGCGGCGGCCTCAAACCCTTCCAGTGGGAGAGCGCCCGCGAGCGCGGACTGCGGCTCATGGAGGAGAAAGTCCTGCCCAATTACCTCTCCGGCGCCGCCGACGGCAAAGCGCGCGCCTATTACTGGCTCGGCCGCGTGTCGCACCTGCTGGCCGACATGTCCGTGCCGGCGCACGTGGTGCCGCATACGATAAATTTCATGGAGTTCGAGCACCGCGTCTTCGAATACGAGGCCGGCCGCGTGGACGCCCCCGGCGCCGTGCGCGAGGCCACCCCCGGCGA
>DNQL01000248.1 GCA_003500765.1 Elusimicrobiota bacterium
CGAACACCCGGCCAGCGAAGGGGCCAGGAGCGCGAAGCAGAGCAGGCAGTTTATGGTCTTTTTCATTTCATCAGGTCCAGGAGCTGCGCCGCGTCCGCCGCGGAGCAAGGCGCCGTCCCGGCCTCCTTGTAGTTGGTAGTTCCCTTGTCGGGCGCGGGAAGCGTCATACAGACGTTCCTTTTCGCGTTGAAGAACTGGAGAGTGTTGTTGTCCTTTACGTTCAGGCGCCAGAACATGTCCTGGCCGCGGTCGCAGGCCCGCAGCGCCAGGTGCGACGATTTCTCCGCCGGGTAGACGCAGGCGCCGGTCTCGGAGTGGACCAGCTGTATGTCGCCGTCCACTTCCTCTATGTAGTTGAACCGCTCGCTCTTGTCGCCGCAGGGATGGGCGTAGAGCTTCTCTTCCTTGTTCTGCGGGGTGAGCTTGAGCGAGTTCTCCGTCTCCTCCAGCACGTCCAGGCAGAGGCCGTTGGAGGCCTTGACGAAGGCGTTGACCTCGTGGCGGGTGGGCTTCTCGGCGTCCGGTATATCCCGGAAGGTCTGGCTGTCGTTGCCCAGGCACGAGGTCCACACCGCGTAGGCCGACCGCGGGTTGGCGCTCTCGTTGTCGAAGTGCAGGCACTTCTGCGAGAAGCGGTTGACTATCTGGTCGTAGAAGCCGTCGGAGGAGACTATCTTCCACTGCTGGTGCCTGTCCTTGGCGTCGCAGGCGGCCAGTACCAGCGGCTCGAAGTTATCCTTGGCGTCGCCGTTGCGCGCCTTGAGGCAGAGCCCCTTGTTGCGCAGCTCCACGTAGCCCTCGTCGTCGTCCTTGAGCGCGACCGTGTTCCACTGCTCCACGTCGGAGTCCTTGCAGTGCAGCTGCTCCACGCTCATACCGTCCTTTGAGACGGCCAGGCAGAGGTTGCTGTGGCCTATGGCCAGGTAGGTGTTGGCGTATTGCAGGCTGTCCGGCATCAGGTCGGTGACGTCCATGTCCTCGACCAGCCGCCTGTGCTCGTCGGCCTGGTCCTCGAAGGCCTTGCGGTACTTGGCGCTGCCGTTCTCGAACGAGTCCAGGACTTTCCGGTACCTGGTCTCCTGGGCCTCCACCTGCGTCCTGACGTCCTCCTGCGCGGCCGCCAGCTTGGTGGCGATATGCGAATGCACCCACTTGGCGGCGTCAGGCGAGATCTTCTTGAGCGGTGCCTCGGTCAGCGTGTCCAGCGCCAGCACCGGCAGCAGGGCGAAGGCTTTCGCGTCGAATTCCAGGTTCTCGGGCCGGTCCGGCACCTTGACCGCGAAATACTCGCGCATCGGCGCGCCGGCCAGCCTGAACTTCATGTCCAGCACCATCGGTTCGTTGCGCAGTATCATGCCGCGCAGGTCGCCGATGATGACCGTCTCGTCTATCTCCAGCGGAAGATGCGCCACGGTCGTTTCGAGGATCTTCTCGAGCTCCTTCATGACGAAGTCCTCGACCGCCCTGGTGACCGAGACCACCGCCTCGGCCACGGCCAGCGCCGCGCGCTCTATGTCCCGTTCGGCCACCAGCGCGGCGATGCGGGGGTCCAGGTCCATGGCGGCGGCGATGGCCTTCTTGGCCGCTTCCAGCGCGCCCTCGGCCACCTTCATGACCGTCCAGGTGGCGGCCGCGGCTATGCGCCAGCCGGGCGAGCAGGCCCAGTGGGTCCAGCGCGAGCCGCAGTGATGCGCCTGGTGGTCCTCGTGGTCGTACTGGTCGCGCAGGGAATTGACGCGCCGTATGGCCGAGTTGAGGGCCTCCTCGGCCCGGTCCTTGGCCTTCTGGTCCTCTTCCTTGAGTTTCTGTATCTTCGCGGTCAGTTCGTCCACCTTCTTCCCGGCCTCTTTGAGCGCCTTCATGTCGGCGTCGAACTTGGCCCCGGCCGAGGCGCGCAGGTCGTCTATGCCCTTCTTTATCTCGTCCTTCATCCACGGCACCAGGGTCGACTTGAACGCGCCGATAATGCTGATGTCGGCGTTCTTGTCGAAGGCGCCGGTCTTGAGGTCGAAGCCGTCGATGGTGACGGTCAGCCCCGCGTTGCCGAACACTCCCAGTTTCTCGGTTAGGTCGAACTTCATGTGCGGCGGCTCGATGTCGAGCTTGACATGCTGTTTGGCCCCGAGCAAATCTATGTCGGAGTCGATGATGTAATGCGGGTCCAGGTTCAGGGATATGTCCACGGCGTTGTTGCGGAACTGGAGCACGTCGAGGTCGATGTCGTCTATCTTGCCCTTGAGCGTCAGGCCCTGCGGGCCGCCGGCGCCCTGCACCTTGCCCAGTTCCCTGCCCATGAAGAAGAAGTCCCCGCCGAAGGCGAAGCCCTCGCTGACCAGTCCCAGCTGCGGGTCCGAGGCTCCGGGCGTGGCGAAGGCCAGCAGCGCGTCGTTGACCTGGAAGAACGGGAAGGGCAGCTTGCCCAGTTTCCCGGGCGGCAGTCCCATCAGGTGTTCCGTGATCTCGATAAGGGCCGGGACTCCCAGCTTGTTGACGCTGCCCGCGAAGGCCACGCCGTCGGGAAGCGCGTCCTCGAGCAGGATCTTCACGCTCATCGCCAGGTTCACGTCCACGCAGTCGGACGACTTGGGATCGCCGCAATGGCCGTACTGCTGGTCGCCGGCCACGCCGAAGCGCACCTCGCCTATATCGTTTATGGCGGCGTCCATCTTGACGTTGGCCAGGGCGAAGCCCTTTATGCCGAAAGGCTGATGCCAGGTCCCGTCCATTTCGCCGAGCACCTTTATCCCGACGCCCTCGAGGGTGAACTCGAGCTCTATGGAGGAGGCCAGCACCAGCGTGTCCTTGCCCGCTTTCACGAACATGGGTATCTTCAGGCCCGCGTCGAATTCCGCGCCGGCCCACTGTATGAAGAAGGAAGGCTGCACGCCGTCCTTGTAGTTCATCACCTTGCCGGGCAGGCCGTGCGCCTTGCCCTGCTGCTGCATGGCCAGCGACAGCATGATCCCGGGATTGCCCTGGAAGACGCCGGTGACGGCGCCCATGATTATGGCGTCGTCGTGCACGCCCAGCCTGCTGAGGCCCTTGCCGAGGTCGCCCATCGCCTTCTGGTCGAAGGCGGCCAGCAGCGCCACGCCGGAGGGCAGGTTTATCGGAACGTCGGCCTTGCCGAAGATGTCGTCGAACATGTCCTGCGCGATAACGCCCAGTCCTTTGCGGCCCGGGGCTACCAGGCCTTTCTCGGAGATTATCAGGGCGGCCTGGGGCAGCGTCATCGCCGCCAGCGGCTTTATGTCCTTGGCCGGCGGTATGAGCTCGGTTATGTTGAAGTTCTTCTGGTCGAGGGCGAAGATCCAGTTCGGCGTCCCGGCGGCGCCGGCGTCGAACAGGTAGGCCTTGACCTTCTTTCCGGCTATCATGGACGCGGCCTCTATGCCCTGCGGCGAGAGTTTTACCATGTCCAGCTCGAATTTATCGGCGCCGGGGATGTTCTTGCCGCCGGGGAAGTCGCCCAGGCCGAACTTGCCGTCCAGCTCGAAGTATTTGAGCGCCAGCTTGCCGTCGGCCCGCTTGAGGTCCGCGGTGACGGAGACCTTTTTGGAGCCTATGTCGGCGGTGGCGAAGAAAGCGAATTCCGAGTCCTTCTGTCCGCCTTTGTCTCCTTCCAGCGAGAATTCGAAGCCGCCGTTGTCGAGCGTCAGGCCCTTGATGCCGAACGGTTCCTTCCAGGCGCCCCCGTAGAGCGCCAGCAGGCTGTAGCCGGCGCGCGAGCCCTTGTCGAGGCTGACCAGGGCGTCTATCTTCTCGCTTATGCCCGAGCCCTTCACTTCCAGGCCGAACTGTATCGAAACGTCCAGGTCGCCGACGGGGCGCGAGGCGGCTATCGGCTCCGGCACCCGGCTCCAGAGCGAGCTCTTCCCGCGGGCGTCGCCGCCTATGCGCAGCGTGACCGGGCTTTTCACCGTCACCAGCCCCGCGATGGCGGGCAGCGACGGGAGCGGCAGGTCCACCTCCAGCTCCAGGCCGGCCAGCATGGACTGCTTGTCGGCGTCCGACAGGGCGGAGGCCGCCTTGCCGGCGCTCATACCCTTGAAGGCCCCGGGCGGCAGCGTGCCGCGCAGCAGCGGGCGGGCGGAGGCCGGCAGCCTCG
>DNQL01000145.1 GCA_003500765.1 Elusimicrobiota bacterium
GCCTGTTCCACCACCAGGCCGCGGCCGCGGCGGCCAGCAGCCCCAGCAGCCACCAGGCCCACGCCGGCACGCCGAAAGAGAACGGGGGGTAGATGTCGCGTATTTCGTTGGGAGGGGTCTGTTCCTTTATGAAAGGCTCTATCTCGATGGGGATCTCGGACGCGCGGGCTGAGAACTCCCCCCCGGGGCCGGAGAGGCTGAAAGAGAGCGCGGGGAAGGTGGAGACGCCGAGGGCGAAGGGAACGGCCTCGAGACGGAAGACGCCCCCGCTGTCCCCGCGTTTTTTGAAAGAATATTCCAGGACGCCGAAGTCGCCCGTCGGCAGTGAGGCGGTGTCCAGCGCCAGCGAATAGCCCGCGGGCCAGGCGGCTTCGAAATCCAGCCTGAAAGGGACGCCCAGCACCGGCTTTTCCGAAGGTTTTGAGACGGAAAAAGAGACGGTAGGGGCGGCCTGGGCGGCCGCCGCGCAGAGGAGCAGAGCGGCGAGCGGTCTGAAAAGCATCGGCTACTTCTTCTTCTCCCTCTTCCTGAAGAACTTCACCACGGGCTCGAAGATCTCCCCGGCCGTGCTTATGCGTATGGGCTCCACGCCGCAGAGGCGGAAGATCCTCTCGGCCCGCTCCGTACGGCTCCGGCGCTCCTCCGCGTAGGCGCGCCGCACGCCGGGGTCGGAGAGGTCGGCGGTGTAGAGCGTCCCGTCCTCCAGCCCCCTGGCGGTCAGCACCGCGGGGAGGGCCGGCAGCTCCTTCTCCAGTTCGTCGTTGACCATCACCGGGATCAGGTCGTGGCGCAGTGCGGCCCGCCTGACGGCCTTCTCGTAGTCCGGCCCGTCGAAGTCCGAGATCAGTATCAGTATGCTGCGGTGTTTGAGGATCTTGTTGGCGGCGTCGAGCGCGGCCGTGATGTCGGTGCCGCGGCCCTTCGGGACGTGCGCCAGCATTTCGCGGATGATGCGCAGGGCGTGCGTGCGGCCCTTGCGCGGCGGGATGTAGAGCTCGGGCTCCGTCGTGAAGGTCATCAGGCCGGTCTTGTCGTTGTTCTTGAGCGCGGCGAAGGCGAAGAGGGCCGCCAGGTCGGCCGCGGCCTCGTTCTTGAAGCGGCCCAGGCTGCCGAAGAACTGCGAGCCGGAAAGGTCGCAGAGCACCATCAGCGTGAGCTCGCGCTCCTCCATGAACCGCTTGACGAAGGGTTTAGAGAAGCGGGCGGTGACGTTCCAGTCTATCGAGCGCACGTCGTCGCCCGGCGTGTATTCGCGCACCTCCGCGAACTCCATGCCGCGGCCCTTGAAGACGCTCAGGTAGTCGCCGGCGAAGGTCTCCGAGACCAGTTTGCCGGTCCGGATCTCTATCTGGCGCACCTTGTTGAGGATCTCCGCGGTGTTCATGAGCCGGGCCTTTACGGCACCTCTATCGTCTCGAATACGGTCTTGAGTATGTCCTCGGACTTCACGTTCTCGGCCTCGGCCTCGTAGGTGACCAGGATCCTGTGGCGCATCACGTCGTAGCCGACGGCCTTGATGTCCTCGGGCGTCACGTAGCCGCGGCCGTTGAGGAAGGCGTAGGCCTTGGCCGCCTGCACAAGGAAGATGGTGGCGCGCGGGCTGCCGCCGTAGAGTATCCACGGCTTTATCTTCTCCAGGCCGTATTCGGCCGGGTTGCGGGTGGCCAGCACCAGGTCCAGCACGTACTTCTTGATCTTCTCGTCGATATAGATCTGGTCGCAGGTCTCGCGCGCCTTGAGTATGGTCTCCACCGGGATGGACGCGCCGACCTTGGGCGCGTTGCGGCGGGACATCGTTTCGAGGATCTTCCCCTCTTCCTCGCGGGTCGGGTAGGTGATCTTTATCTTGAGCATGAACCGGTCCACCTGGGCTTCCGGCAGAGGGTAGGTGCCCTCCTGTTCTATCGGGTTCTGCGTGGCCAGCACCAGGAAGAGCTCCGGCAGCTTGAAGCTGGTGTCGGAGATGGTGACCTGCCGCTCCTGCATGGCCTCCAGGAGCGCGCTCTGTACCTTGGCCGGGGCGCGGTTTATCTCGTCGGCGAGCAGGATGTTGGTGAAGACAGGGCCCTTCTTTACCGAGAAGGTCCCCTCCTTGGGGTTGAAGATTAGCGTGCCGACGATGTCGGCCGGCAGCAGGTCCGGCGTGAACTGCACGCGCTGGAACTGCGCGCTGACGGCCTCGGAGAGCGTCTTTACCGTGAGCGTTTTGGCCAGGCCCGGCAGGCCCTCCACCAGCACGTGCCCGTTGGCCAGCAGCGCGACCATAAGGCCGTTGACCAGGTCCTCCTGGCCGACGATGACCTTGGCTATCTCCTTCCTCAGGTCCTGGAGGAAAAGGCTCTCTTCCCGGACCTTTTTATTGAGCTGGGCTATATCCAGTTCCATCCGATGACTCCTTTGGGGCCCTTCCGGATCCCTTCGCCGGGGCCCGCGCCCCGGCCGGCGAAACTTCTATTTAGTGTTGAATAGAGGCTCTGGCTTGAGCTCTTTTAACTGCTGTTCTTTCTGTATCTCCAGATTCCTGCGGATCTTGTTTATCGCCTCGAGCGCCTTGAGCCGCACTTCCTCGTCGTAGTCGTTGAGCGAGCGGCCCAGGACCGGGATGGCTTCCTTGTTGGTGAAGCCGCTGATGGCCTCCACCGCCTTGAGCCGGGTCTCCTTGTCGTAATCGTTGAGCGCCTCCGCCAGCAGGGCGAGGCTGATGCGGGTTTTGTCGTTGGAGAGCAGCTTGATGATGTCCTGCTTGGTGGCCGGTTCGGTCTCCTCCTGCAGCATCTTCTTTATTATGGAAGGCGCGTATTCGTCCTGCAGCTGCCAGAGCAGTTCCACGGCGGCGTAGCGGACCTTGGCGTTGGCGTCCTGCGTCAGGCCCCTCAGCGTCTTGACCGTATCGACGGAGAATTTGAGGTTGTAGACCTTCTCGGTCTTGACCGGGAGGGCCTCGGTGGACTGGTCCTTCTTGAGCTGTTCCGCCTGCTGGACGCGGGCCTTCTCCTGCTTGTCCTGCTGTACGAGGTAGTAGATACCGCCGATGAAGACCAACAGCAACATTACCCATTTCATTTGAGGGCCGCCTTGCCGCGCGCCGCGGCTATCGCGCGCACGGATATCTTGATTTTACCGCCCGACAGCGCGGCGTCCGCCATCTCGCCTTCCCTCAGCCTGCGCCAGGGTCCCGCGTCGAGAGGTTCGCTGGAGAAGACCGCGCCTCCCGGCGAGGTCCTCCAGGCTATCTCCCCCCAGTCCCAGCCCGGGGTCAGGAGCGAGCTCTTCTTTTTTTTCAGCGGGTAGTGGCAGAGGACGCAAAGCCGGCTGCCGTCGGAAACTAAAATGTTGAGGCCGCGGTAAGGGGCCTTCACCCCGGGCCTGTCGCCGGCGCAGGAGCCCCATACCGTCCATATCTCGTCGAGGGCCATCTCCACCGCCAGGGCGAGGTCGCCGTAGGCGTCGCGCATCTTCACTATCTGCCAGAAGAGGACTTCGCTGTCGCTGTCGCCGCGCAGCCTGGCGGCGTAGGAGCCCAGGTTCTCGCGTATCTCGGGGCAGATGTTGAGCGTGCCGTTATGGGCGAACAGCAGGCCCTCCCCGGCGAAAGGATGGTTGTTCTCCGGGCGCACCAGGCGCGCGCGGGAGAGGCCGAGCGGGTTGGAAGCGTCCCTGGCGTGGGCGATCACGGAGCCGGGCCCGGC
>DNQL01000227.1 GCA_003500765.1 Elusimicrobiota bacterium
TCCTGAACGCCGGCGAGGACGCCGCGCGCAGCACGGCGCCGCCCGAGCGCAGCCGCCGGCCTGAGGAGAAAAGAGCGAGCAGGTCGGCGTGGAAAGCCGGGTCGTGCCCGGCGTCGTAAAGGTATCCCTTCCCGCCCGCCAGCTCCAGGGCGGCGACCAGGGCCTGCGGGTATTTTCTGGCGGCTTCCTCCGCCTTCTCGCCGGCCGCGAAGGCCAGCGGCACGACGTAAGTTTCCAACCAGCCCTGCGCGTGGACGGCTTCGACCAGCACCAGCCTGGCGCCGGACGGCAGAGGGAAGGCCTCCATGACCCTGAGCCTGCGGGGAGCCGAACCGCGGGTGGCGAAGCAGCGGCAGCGCTTCACGTAGGCCGTCAGAGCGGGCTCCATTCCGCGCGGGCCGACGGCCTCGAAGAAGTCCTCCCAGTCCAGGTCCGGCAGCTCTATGACCGGCAGCGGCTTGTCGCCGGCGGGCTCGGCCTGCTGGTCCGGCTTGCGCAGCAGGAACCAGTAGCAGTTATGCACCCCGGGGGTCAGGAGGTACGGCTTCTCGGTTATGGCCGGGAAATCGGTGCCGCTGAAGACCTCGGTCGGGACATAGCCCGCGTAGCGCGAGAGGTCCAGGGAGGCCGCCTGGGAGAAGCGCGAAAGATTGGCCGCGAAAAGGATTATCTCGTCGCCGTGGCGCCGCGCGAACGCCAGCACTTTGGCGTTGTCCGACTGCACGGGCTCCAGCGTGCCGCGGCCCAGTGCCTTGTAGTTCTCGCGCATGGCGATCACGCGCCGCATCCACCAGAGCAGCGAGGAGAGGTTTCCCTCCTGGCTCTCCACGTTGACCGCCTCGTAGTGATATTCGGGATCGGTGACGACGGGCAGGAAGAGTTTCTGCGGGTTGGCCCGCGAGAAGCCGGCGTTGCGGTCGGGGCTCCACTGCATCGGGGTGCGCACGCCGTTGCGGTCGCCGAGGTAGAAATTGTCGCCCATGCCTATCTCGTCGCCGTAGTAGAGCACCGGGGTCCCGGGCAGCGAGAGCAGAAGCATGTTCATAAGCTCTATCTTGCGGCGGTTATTGCCCAGCAGCGGGGCCAGGCGGCGGCGTATGCCCAGGTTTATCCTGGCCTTGGCGTCGCGCGCGTAGACCTTGTACATGTAGTCCCGCTCTTCGTCGGTGACCATCTCCAGCGTCAGCTCGTCGTGGTTACGCAGGAACACCGCCCACTGGCAGTTCTCCGGGATGGCCGGGGTCTGCTCCAGTATGTCGGTTATCGGGAAGCTGTCCTCCATCCAGAGCGACATGAAGAGGCGCGGCATGACGGGAAAATGGAACGACATGTTGCACTCGTCGCCGGCGCCGAAATAGGCGGCCGCGTCCTCGGGCCACTGGTTGGCCTCGCAGAGCAGCATCCGGTTCTTGAACCTGGAATCGACGTGGGCGCGCAGCTTCTTGAGGAAGACGTGGGTCTGCGGCAGGTTCTCGCAGTTGGTGCCCTCGGCCTCGTAGAGGTACGGGACGGCGTCCAGCCGCAGGCCGTCCACTCCCATGCCCAGCCAGAAATCCACCACCTTGAGCAGCTCGCGCTGCACGGCCGGGTTCTCGAAGTTCAGGTCCGGCTGGTGGCGATAGAAGCGGTGCCAGAAATAGGCGCCGGCCTCGTCGTCCCAGGTCCAGTTGGAGGTCTCGAAATCCTTGAATATTATCCTGGCGTCCCGGTACTTCTCCTCGGTGCCGCTCCAGACATAGTAATCGCGGGCCGCCGACCCGGGTTTGGCTTTCCGGGCCCGCTGGAACCAGGGATGCTGGTCGGAAGTGTGGTTGACCACCAGTTCGGTTATCACCCGCAGGCCCAGCGCGTGCGCCTCGCGCAGGAAGTCCCTGAAATCGCCCATGTCGCCGTAGTCGGGGTTTATGCCGTAATAATCGGAGATGTCGTAACCGTCGTCGCGGAGCGGAGAGGGATAGAACGGCAGCAGCCAGAGCGCGGTGGCGCCCAGGCTTTTCAGGTAAGGAAGCCTGCTTATAAGCCCCTTGAAATCGCCGATCCCGTCGTTATTGCTGTCGCAGAAGGATTTGACGTGCAGTTCGTAGATCACCGCGTCCTTGTACCAGAGCGGGTCGCCGGGAAGGTTTTTCCTGGGGGTCATCGGTCGTCTCCGTATTCGAGCCGGGGTATGGCCAGGACCAGCGTCGAGAGAGCGAGCACCGCGCAGGCGTTGAGCAGTATGCTGAAGCCTACCGAGCGGCTCTCGGCCAGCAGGCCGTTGAGCATGAAAGTCAGGGGGAGTACGGCGTAGCTTACCGTGGTCAGCACCGAGAAGAAGCGGCCTTTCATCTCCTCGGGGACCGTGCGCTGGAACAGCGTCAGAACGACCGCGTTGCCCAGGCCCAGCGCGGCGCCTATTACGAAAAGCAGGGCGCAGATGCCCATCCGGTCGGAGGTGAAGTAGAGACCGAGAAAGGGCAGGCCGATCGCGACCAAAGCGGCGAAGAGCCAGGCGTAAACGTTCCGGCAGCCGGACCTGAAGCTCATCGCTATGGCGGCCAGCGCCGAGCCGGCGGCGAAAAAGGTCTCGAATATCGCCAGCCATTTGACCGAGCCGTTTATGACGAACTTGACGATCATCGGGATGAGTATCAGTATGGGGCCGACGAAAAAGTTCAGCGCGGCGAAAGAGAGAAGGAGCGCCAGCAGCGGCCTGTTGGAAGAAATATAGCGCAGGCCGGCCTTCAGCTCGTCGAAGTACGGCGCCTGCTCCCCCCCGCGGACCCGCAGGTCGGAAGAGATGGCCCAGACGGCCACGAACGAGAGGGCGTAGGTGGCCGAGTTGAAAAAGAAGGCCCCCGCCGCGCCCAGGGCCGCTATCAGGACGCTGCCCAGGGCCGAACCGAAGACATTGGAAAGTTGCATCACCGAGGAATCCGCGGCCGTGGCCGCCCCCAGGTGTTCCTCGGAGGTCAGCCGCAGCAGCGAGCTCGACACCGACGCCTCGAACATCGGCCCGAAGCCCGCTATCATGAAGCAGAGGGCGTAGAGCATCCACAGCTCCAGCCGGCCGGACCAGGTCAGCAGCCCGAGGGTGAAGACCAGCAGCAGCCGGGCGGCGTCGGCCCAGAGCATGGACAGGCGCTTGTCGCTGCGGTCCACCAGCGCGCCGAAGAAGGGCCCGAAAAGGACCACGGGCAGGAAGGTCATGGCCATGATCATGCCCAGGTGGAACTTGCCGTGGTCGCCGGCGCCGCTGAGCACCCACCAGGCTATGGCGATGGCGAAGAATTTGTCGCCCACGGCGGAAACGATCCGGCCGGCGAAAAGGCGGCGGAAATCGGGGTACACTCCCAGTGGATGCTGCTTCAGGGCCTTTCTCATCACTAGGGATTTTATAATATAATGAAAGCGGGGATGGCTTCTTACTACAAAAAACTTAAAGCGGACCTGGAGGCGAGCGCCGGGGCGGGCATCATCACGCCCGAACAGGCCGCGGCCGTTTATGAGCGCGTCATGGCCGGCAGGACTTTCGCGTCCTTCCGGGCCGCGCACTGGATAGGCGCGGCCGCGGGCCTCTTCGTCGCCCTGGGCATAATACTGATAGTCGCCAGCAACTGGGACCAGATCGACGCCGCCACCAAGATGTTCGCCTTCCTGCTGCTCTTCGCCGGCGTGGGCGAGGCCGCCATCCGCCTGGACGACAAACCGGCCGCGGCCGTGCCGCTGGAGATGGTCTGGTTCTTCATGCCGATACTCGGGATCGGGCTCTACGCGCAGATCTTCAACCTCAGCGGCGACCCGGTAAAGCCCTACCTGGTCTGGGCCGCCCTGGCGACGCCGGCCGCACTGCTCTCCCGGCGCCCTTTCGGAGCCTACATCTGCTCCATTCTCCTTTTCTTCACCCTCTATACCGGTACCGTCTCGCATAACAGCATCATGTCCCTCGCCGCCTCGCGGGCGGCCGACGCCCAGCCGCTGTGGCATTGGGCGCTGGCCCTGGCCGTGCTGGTCGGCGGCGTCGCCGTCTACCCCGGCAAAAAGCTGTCGCTCCCGCTTGGGGCCTCGGCCATCTGGCTTTTCGTAATGCTGCTGGCCGACACGGCCATAAAGGTCCGCTCCTCGGCCCTGATACTGCTGTCCGGCATGTCGCTGGCCGTGCTCTGGCTGACCTGGGGCAGCGAGCCGGAGGACGACAAGGCCGGCCTGGCGCTTAAGACCTGGCTGGGAGCGGTGTACGTCATGACTTTTTTCTGGCATTACAAAGGGGATGCGTACGTCAACCGCTCCGCGTCGGACACCGCCGCCGGCGGCGCCATAGCCTGGCTCCTTTTCGCCGGGGCGCTGCTCTCCGTGGTCTTCCGCCCCCAGCGCCTGCTGCCGGCCGGCGACAAGGACGACATGCCGGCAAAGATCCTCCTGACGGCCTCAATGCTCTGCTCCTTCTTTCTTTTCGACGCCAATGAGGCCACCGCCAAGGCGCTGGCCATAGTCGCCAACCTGATACTGGCCGCCTTCGGCACGGTCTCGATAATGAGCGGCGCCCGCGATTCCAACGAGAAGCAGATAAACCTGGGCGTGGCCGTGCTTACGCTGACCGCCGTCACCCGCTTCATAGACATCTTCGGGACCATGCTCAAGAGCGGCATGGCCTTCATCGTGACCGGCCTGGCCTTCGGAGCGCTGGCCTATTTCGTGAACAAGGGGCGCAAAGCGCTCATAGAGTCGGTGAAGAAATGAACTGGAAAGGGAACTCCTTATATCTCCGCCTGGCCCTGGGGGCCCAGGTCCTCTTCTTCGCCGCCTGGGGCGGCTGGCTGATAGTTTCCAGGAACACCGATTCCCCCGAGTTCTACCTGGCCACCGAGCCGGTGGACCCGCGCGATCTTTTCAGCGGCACCTACGTGGCCCTGAACTACGAGATATCCTCCCCCAGGGGCGGCCGCTGCCCGCGCCGCACCCGCGACCTGGGGCGCCTCTTCGTCAAGCTCGAGGACAAAGGGAAAAAGGCCGTCACGAAAACCGGCGAGGTCCCCGTGTACGAGGCCGCGGACTGCCACGCCAACCCGCCGCAGGAGCCCGGCTGGGCGAAGGCCGAGATGATATACAGGTTCGGCGGCCCGGTGGCCATGTACGGCATAGAACGCTTTTATCTCAACGAGAACGACCCCCGCAAGGACGCCCGCAGCGGTTCCGTCCTGGCAAAAGTGAAGATAGACCGCAACCGCAACCTGGTCCTGCTGGACCTCGTAGAGAAGCTCTGACCCGCCAGCCGGCGCCCCGCCGGTAGCCCGCTGGCGCGAACCGCCCGCGGTTCGCCTTTCATAAGCAAGGAGACTCCATGGACAGGACGCAGTTAATGACCAGCATCAGCACGGACTGGGATTCGTTCAGCCGGCTCGACATCGCCGAGAAGCTGCCGTATTTCACCCGCAACGAGAAGATATACGACTGCCTCTTCGCCCAGCAGCTGGGCCGCGAGCGCCTGGAACACCTTTTCAGGACCGCGGACGCCCTGCGCAGGATGACCAAGACCAAGGAGGGCATGGACATAGCCAACTCGCTGCTCTCGCACAAGCGGGCCATGCTCTACTTCGTGCAGCCGTCCACCAGGACCTTCCTCTCCTTCCTCAACGCCTGCCATATCCTGGGGATCAAGACCTCGGAGATACGCGACATGACCACCTCCTCCGAGGTCAAAGGCGAGACCCCCGAGGATACCGTGCGCACGTTCTCCAGCTACGTGGACATGATCATCATGCGCCACCCGGCGCCCGGCTTCGTCGAGAAGACCGCCTGGCTGATGAACCGCACCGACCGGCCGGTGCCGATAATAAACGGCGGCTCGGGCAAGGACCAGCACCCCACGCAGGCGCTGCTGGACGCCTACACCCTCTATAAGAGCTTCGACGGCGAGATAGACGGCAAGACAATAGTGATGGTCGGCGACCTCAAGCGCGGCCGCACGGTGCGCTCTCTCTCCTACCTGATGAAGAACTACAAGGGCGTGAAGCTGGCCTTCGTCTCGCCGAAGCAGTTCCGCATGGAGGACGACATACTCGAGTTCCTCCGCAGGCACAACATCCCCTTCGTAGAGACCGAGGACTTCAGGTCGGTCATGGGCGAGGCGGACGCGATATACATGACGCGCATACAGGACGAGCACGACAAGGACGGGGAGTCCAAAAAAGTGGACTATTCCCCCTTCTACTTCAAGAAAGAGCACCTCGGCGCGATCAAGAAGGACTGCGTCATCCTCCACCCGCTGCCGCGGCGTTTCGAGATAGACCCGGCGGTGGACGAGGACAGGCGCGCCATCTACTGGCGGCAGGAGCGCAACGGCATGTGGGTGCGCGCCGCGCTGATGGCGCATATCTTCGGCGTGGACTCGGCCATAGCCCACGAATAAGCCGCGCGCGCCGCGGAATGAAAAAACCCCGGGCGGTCCCGGGGTTTTTTCATGGGCGGAGGCCTTCACCAGTCGGCCGGCTTATAATCCTTGAGGAACTTCCCCCATACATGCTCGCCGGTATTAAAGCCGGCGATTATGGGATCGACTATGCGCGCCGCGCCGTCCACTATGTCCAGCGGCGGGTGGAAGCGGTGCTCGCGGGTCTTGCGCTCCGCTATATGCGCCGGGTCCTCGTCGGTCACCCAGCCGGTGTCCACGGCGTTCATATGTATGCCGCCGCAGTGGTAATCCGCGGCGGCGGTGCGCGTCATCATGTTCAGCGCGGCCTTGGCCATATTGGTATGGGGATGCCGCGTGGTCTTGAACTTGCGGTAGAACTGCCCTTCCACGGCCGAGACATTGACGATATGCTTGTCCCTCTCCGGGGTGCGCAGCATCAGGGGCTTGAGGCGCGCGTTCAGTATGAAAGGGGCCACGGCGTTGACCAGATGAACCTCGAGAAGTTCCACCGCCGGCACCTCGGCCATAAGCATCCGCCAGGAATTGCGCCCGCGCAGGTCCACCTGCTGCAGGTCCTGGTCCAGCCTGCCATCGGGGAAAAGGTCGCCCTGCGCCGAGAGTTCTTCGGGCAGCAGCGCCACCTGGGAAAGGGCCGCTGCGTGCGTCAATCCCGCGGCCCCGGGCAGCGCCGACGAAGCGGCCG
>DNQL01000241.1 GCA_003500765.1 Elusimicrobiota bacterium
CGCCGGAGGGCGGGGGGACGGCCGGCTCCGCCGCCAACGGCGCGGCGCAGAGCAGCAGGAACAGGCTGACGGCGTTGATATTCATGTTGAGCCTCATTGCGCTACCGGCTGCTCGCCGGTGAACACGCCGGCGGCCCTTATATCGGAATTGTTCCCGAGGGTCCAGGTGCCGCCCACCTGGGCGGCGGCCGGGCCGAAGAAGCCGCCGTTCACGGCGCCTTTAAGATTATTGTCGGCGGTCAGCGAGCCGGAGACAGAGTTGGCGCCCGCGCCCCAGGCGGCGTTGACCGAGGCCAGGGTCCAGTCGGCCCCGGCCTTCTTCATGTCGAAAATGCCGGTCAGGGTGCGCGCCGCGAAATCCGCGGTCAGGGACGTGGTGCCGGTCACTCCCGAGATGGCGCCGGCCTCCGTGACCTTGCCGAACAACTCCCCTGTGTAGCTGGCGCTGCCTGCCGCGGGAACCTCGGCCGCCGGCGTCAGGGTGCCGACCAGCCAGTAGGAATTGGTGTGGATGGTGTCCGCCACTCCGGAGCCGTCGTTCCAGCGGCCCCAGGAGAGATGGCTGTAATTCCCCAACTGTTCGGCCTGCGTGGCGCCGCTCAGGCGGCCGGCCAGCACGGCGGCAGGCAGGTCGCCGCTGTAATCGTCCCTGGAGTAAACCCCGCCGGAGTGCCAGGCCCGCAGGGATTCGGTCCCCGAGGCGAAGACCCCGGGAGTCAGGACCGACATAAGGTCGCAGGCCGCGTCGGAACAGCCGTACTCGTCCCCGGAATCCGTCAAAAGGTTCAGCAGCGCGCCGTTGACGGCGAAGCGGGGGAACCTGCCGCTGCCGGCGGCGAGGTCCAGCGTATGGGAAGCGAGCCGCGCCAGTGTGGCCGGGTCCAGCGTGAAGAATTCACCGGACATGGTCCTGTCTCCCACCAGCGTATGGTTGAGGAACACGGCCAGCTCGCCGCCGGCGTTGACCGCCAGGGCCGCGTGCGCGGCCCCGTCGTAAACCTGGAAGGTCCCCAGGTTGACGCTGCTGTAACGGCCGTTCTCCACCTTGAAGACCACCAGGTCGGCCTGCCGCAGCGAGGCGGAGTCCGCGGCCGAGTCTATGGAGCTGGCGCCGACATTCATCAGCGCCGCGCCGTAATAGACCGAATCCTTCTTGAGCACGTCGGCGATGACGGCCCCGCTCAGCCGCGAGGCCACGCTGGGGGCCGCGGCCAGCGTGCCGGAGTTCACGTCATTGCCCAGTTCCGGCTGCGGGCCGTTCTCCTGCGCGCCGGCGGTCTTCTCCTTTTCTTTCAGGTATTCCGCCCAGGCGGTCTCCCTGGCGCCTGGCGCCAGGCTTTCGCCGTCGGCGCCCAGCGAGCCGAACTCGGCGGTGATGCCCGCCAGCAGTTCCCGCATCTCCCGCTGCTCGGCCGTCTCATATTTGCCCGCAGCGCCGGCCCTGGCCACGGCCTCGCCCAGCTTTTTGCCTTTTTCGGCCAAGGCGGACACCCTGTCGTGCTGCGCGTGCCGGGGGAATTTTCGTCTCCGCAGGAGATAAACGGGGCCACGGTGGGGATGTTCCGCGGACAGGCTATAAAAATCGGGGACATCGCCCAGATAAACGACAGCCACCCTTACGAAAGCGAAAAGGTCATAGCCAACGGCAGGCAGGGCGCAATACTGATGGTGCAGAAACGCAGCGAGGCCAATTCCATAGATGTGGCTGAAGGCGTAAGGAAAGCGCTACCGGAAATACACCGCCTTATCCCTTCGGATATACAGATCAAACCGTTGATAGACACTTCCGCCGACATTAAGCGCACACTCTACAACCTTACCGAGACGCTTGCGATCGCCGCGTTGCTGATCCTGGGAGTCATCTTCGTGTTCCTGCGGCGCGTGCGGCCCGCGGTAATAGTTTTCACCTCCATACCGATATCGCTGCTGGACTCCTTCCTGGTACAGTACCTGGCTGGCTACACCATAAACCTCATCTCGCTATTGGCGATAACAATAGCGATAGGTCTGGTGGTAGACGACACGCTGGTGGTGATGGAAAACCAGATACGCCGCCAAGAAGAACTTGGGGAGGATTCCAAGACCGCGGCTATAAACGCGGCTTCCGAAGTGGGCCGCGCCGTCACCATGGCCACCCTGGCCTCCTGCGTGGTATTCCTGCCGATGATGTTCGCCGACGGCATGGCAGGCGTAATGTTCAAACCGTTGTCCATAGTGATGTGCGCTACCCTCTTGCTCTCGCTGATGGACTCGCTGACGCTGAACCCGATGCTTTCCTCCTTGTTTCTCAAGGCTTCAGAGGGCAGGCATACCCGCTCCGGCAGGCTGGAGCGGATATACGCCGCATTCGAGCGCAAACTGGTGTACGTTGAGAATTCTTACAAAAATCTCATCACCTGGACTCTGGAAAACCCGTGGAAGGTAGTCAATGGTTCAATAGCCCTGCTGGCGGTCAGCCTGCTGCTGGTGCCGCTGATCCCGACCGAGTTCATGTCCGAGCAGGACAGCGGGCAGATGGAGATAAGTGTGGAACTTCCAGTAGGAACCAGGGTAGAGGCCACACATAAGGTTATGGAACGCATCGAGGTGATCTTTAAAGAAGTTATTCCCGCAGAATGGATCTCCAACGGCTATGTCTGGCGAGACGGCGACAACACCAAAAACTCTATGGGCTCTATGAGCGGCAAAAGCGGCTCATCCGTAGGGACCTTCAATCTGTAGGAAACATAAGAACAGTTATCGCCAACTCCTTCCGCTTTTTTCCCCTTCCGGCGGCGCGTTTTCTTGAAATTTTCGCGTGAGAACCGCCGGTTTTGTTTATAATATCAAAAACCTGGTGGTTTTTCGCTGAGTTAGACGTGGTTCTTCCGCCCGGCGGGCGCCGGGTCGGCGAGTGGCGGGATCAATCTTCCGGTGATGGCGGACT
>DNQL01000104.1 GCA_003500765.1 Elusimicrobiota bacterium
AGGCCGCCGCGCCGCAGGACGGCGGCGGCGCGATTCAGCCCCCGCGTGTCGGCCCGCAGGGCTTTCATTTTTTGTTCTTTTCCAGGTAAGCGGCCCAGCCTTCTTTTTTCAGCCGCTCGTTCTTGGCCATTATGTCGGAACGCATCTTCAGACGCGCCTCCGCCAGCTTCGCGCGGAGCGCGGCGTCGCCGACGGCCAGTATCTGCGCGGCCAGTATCCCGGCGTTCTTCGCCGAATTTATGCCGACGGTGGCCACGGGTATGCCGGGAGGCATCTGCGCGATTGAAAGCAGCGAGTCGAGGCCCTCCAGGCTCCACGCCTTTACCGGCACGCCTATGACCGGCATGTTCGTCATGGCGGCTATCACGCCGGGCAGGTGGGCCGCCCCGCCGGCGCCCGCTATTATCACGCCTATGCCGTTGCCGGCGGCGGAGGCGACATACTCGCGGGTCTCTTCGTGGGTGCGGTGGGCCGAGAGGAACTTCACCTCGCAGCCTATACCCAACCCGTCGAGCGCCAGCGCGGCGTCCTTCATGACCGGGAGGTCGGAATCGCTGCCCATTATTATCGCGACTTTAAACACGGTGCACCTCTCAGACGAGTTTTGACTGGAACAGCCAGGCGAAGCCGAGGAAAGAGAAGAAGCCGATAACGTCGGTCACGGTGGTCAGGAAAATGCCGGAGGAGTGCGCCGGGTCGAAACCGAGGCGTTTCATGGTCAGCGGTATCAGCGCGCCGCTAAGGCCCGCCGCCACCATGTTCACTATCATGGCCAGCCCCACCACGAGGCCCAGGTAAGGGTTGCCCTTCCAGAGCCAGGCTGCGGCGGCCGTGACGCCGCCTATTAGCGCGCCGTTGATCAGTCCCACCCAGAGTTCGGTCATTACCAGGCGCGCGCCGGAACGGCCGTCTATCTCGCGCATGACCATGCCGCGTATGACCACGGCCAGCGTCTGCGTACCGGCGTTGCCGCCCTGGCCTGCGATTATCGGCAGGAAGACGGCCAGCACCGCTATGCGGGATATCAGGTCCTCGAAGAGCGCCACCACGGCGCCGGCGGTAAAGGCCGTCAGAAGGTTGATGTAGAGCCAGGGCAGCCGGCGGGTGACCTTGAACCCCACGGTCGAATGGGGCCGCTCCTCGGCGCTGGCGCCGAAGAGTATCTGCAGGTCCTCGGTCGCCTCTTCCTCCGTGGACTCGATTATATTGCGGGTGTTGACCACTCCCAGCAGCCTGCCGCCCGGATCTACGACCGGGATGCTGAGAAAATGCCTCTTGGAAAAAATGTTTACCAGCTCTTCCCTGTCGGCGAAAGGGTGGACCCTGAAGACGTCGTGCAGCATCACCTTCTCTATGGGAGCGTCCGTAGGCGCCAGGAGCAGGTCGCGCATGTTGAGAACTCCGAGCAGCCTGTTCTCGTCGCCGACTACGTAGCAGTAGCTGGCTGGCGCGTGCTTGCGCGCCATGGAGCGCAGACGGGTTATGACCTCCCCCACCTTCAGCTCCCTGCGGAAGGCCAGGAAGTCGGCGCTCATCAGGCGGCCGGCACTTTCGTTGGGGTAGCTCAGGTTCTCGGCGATGCGCCCGGCGAAATCCTTCTCGAGCAGCGGCAGTATGACCTTTACGAAGTCCTCGCCGGCGTGGCGGAAGATGTCGGCGACATGGGCGTGAGGCACGCGGTAGAGCAGGGCCGCCGCCGCTTCCGGCGGTATTTCGGAGATTATCGCCGCCGCGGGCCGGGGCTGAAGGTTCTCCACAACCTTGGCCGCCTCGGCCTGGCCGAGGCTCTTAAAGATGCCGGCGGCTTCGGCGGGCTCGATGAGTTCCAGCGCCCCGGCCGCGCGGGCGGGGTCGGTCTGTATGTAATGGCTGATGACGGCCAGCGCCGCGGTTTTCTTTGACATCGCGCCTATATTCTAGGAAATAATGGGGCGCCCGGGGGCGCCTGGGTTATTTGAGCGCGGCGTAGAGCGCGAAGCCGAGCGCGGCAAGGGCCGTCCAGAGCAGCGCGGTGACGCGGAATGTCAGCGTCTCGAACGCGCGGGAAAGAGCGGCGCTCTCCTCCGCCAGTTTCGACGAGATCTCCGCCTGGGAAGCCAGGCTCACTTCTATCGAGTCGAGCCGTTCTTCGACCTCGCTCAATTCTTCCCCGACGGTGGACCTGTTCTCCCTGGCGCGGTTGAGCTCCTCGCGCAGGCGGTAGCTCATATCTATTATGCGCGGGGCGTTCTTGACCAGCGTCACCCACGGTATGAATCCGAGTACTTTCAGCAGGCTCATTTCTTGCTCCTTTTGCGTGTTCTCGAGCCGTCACGGGCCCGGGCCGCGGCCTTGTCCAGCGCGGCCGTTATGGCGCTGCCGAATTCCTCCGAGGAGTAGGGCTTGGGCAGCGCAGAGTCGAAACCGTATTTCTCCGGGCCGGTCATGACGGGGTAATCCGAGTAGCCGCTGGTCGCCACGGCCGCCACGCCCGGGTCCTCTTTCCGAAGCTCCGCGAGGCATTCCTGTCCGCCCATCCCGCCGGGGATGACCAGGTCCATCAGTACCGCCTTGAAAGCGCCCGCCCCGCCTTTCTCGCGGAACAGCCGCAGCGCGGTCTTTCCGTCGGCCGCCGTCACCGGCGTGTAGCCGGAGGCCTTGAGCATGGCCGTCAGCATCTCGGTCACGCTCTCGTCGTCCTCCAGCACCAGGATCAGGCCGGACCCCTTATGGAGCTTCGGTTTCCTGAACTTCTCCGGCGCGCACGGGGAATAGCTCTCAAGGCACGGGAGGTATATGTCGAACCGCGTCCCCCTGCCCGGCTCGGAAGAAGCCTCTATGTGTCCGCCGTGGCTGCGTATCACGGAAAAAGACATGGAGAGGCCCAGGCCGCGCCCCTTGCCCTTGGTGGAGAAATACGGGTCGAATATCCTGGCAAGTATGTCGCGGGTCATGCCGATGCCGTCGTCGGATATGGCTATGCGTACGTACCTGCCCGGTTCCAGCGGCAGCCCTCCCTCCTCGCGGGCGGCGTGTTCGGAGAGTTCCACGGTTATGGCCCCGCCGGAAGGCATGGCCTGCACCGCGTTCAGCACGATATTGTTCACGGTCTGGAATACCTGGCTTTCGTCCCCGTCCACGTCCGGGAGCCTCGCGGGGACCTTCAGGTTCAGCGTGGCGGCGGAGCCTGTGGTAGCCAGGGACGCGGACTTGGCGACGGCGGAACAGAGGTTGAAGCGTTTCCTGACGGGCTTGGTCCCCTTGGCGAAAGAAGCGAACTGGTGCATGAGCCCGCGGCAGGAGTTGACCCCCTCCAGCGCCTCGGCCACATAGTCCAGCAACTCCTTCTTTTTCGAGTCGATGAGGTCCATCTCCAGCAGCGAGAGGTTCCCCATGATGCCGGCCAGCATGTTGTTGAAATCATGCGCCAGGCCGCCCGCGATCATGCCCAGCGATTCCAGGCGCTGCACTTCCATCAGCGCGGTCTCGGCCCGCTGCTTTTCGGAGAGGTCTATGACCGTGGAGATTATATGGTTCTCCCCGCCTATACTTATCATGGTCCCGGAATAATCCGCCGGCAGGGGTTTTCCCGGCTTGGTCCTGAAATTGAACCGCAGGTTCTTTACCCGGCCTTTTTCCGAAATGTTCCGCAGGAGCTGTTCCCTGAACGAACCGCTCTCCCACAGTTGAAGCTCCGTGGTGGTGCGGCCTATCATCTCCTCCCGGGCGTAACCGCTCATGGCGCAGATGGCGCCGTTGACGTCCAGTATCAGCCCGTCGGGGATGCGGGTTATTATCTGCCCGTAGGGGGCTTCGCGGAACACCAGCGAGAATTTCTCCTCGCTCCGTTTCATCTGCTCCTGCGCCCGCACGCGTTCGGTGATGTCACGGCAGAGCGAAAGTATGCGCCTGCCCTCTCCTTCCCCGACTACGGTGGCGTTCACCTCTATAGGCGTGACTTTTCCTTTCTTGTCCTGATAATAAACCGTCAGGTCGCGTATGTGGCCCTGGCTCGCGCATAGGGCCACGGCCTCGGCGTTGGCCTGTTTGTTGAAGTCGGCGGTCCATTCGAGGACCGTCCTGCCCAAGATCTCTTCCAGTCGGTCGTGGCCGCTCTGGCGTACATACTCCTCGTTGGCGTCGATCACGCGCCCGTCCTTGTCCAATATGAGGTAGCCCAGGTCCGTGGTTTCAACCAGCGCGCGGTACTTCTCCTCGCTGGCGCGCAGTTCCTCCTCGGAAAGTTTCCTGGCGGTCATGTCGCGGCAGACGCTCATTATGGCGGGCCGCCCCTGCCAGTTTATCAGGCTGGCCTTTACGTCCACCGACAGCACTTCGCCGCTCTTCTTGCGGTGAGTGGTGGAGAAACGGTCCGACCCGGTACCGACGAGTACCTTCATCCTCGCGGGGATCTCCCGGGCGTCGTCCGGTGTGTCGACCTGCGCGACCGTCATGGAGCGCAGTTCTTCCCGGGTAAAGCCGTAAATATCCGTCACGGCCTGGTTGACCTCCAGTATCCGGCCCTCAGTGTCGTGGATGAAGATCGGGTCGGCCGCGTCGCTGAAGATGTGCCGGTAGCGTTCCTCGCTGTCCCGCAACTGGGACTCAGCCTCCTTCTGCCCGGTGATGTCGCGGGAGATGCCGATGAGGCCCGTTATGCGGCCGGATTCGTCCTTTACCGGGAACAGGCGGTTCTCCAGGAAGACCTTCCGGTCAGGGTACGGGACCTCTTCGACGCGGGTGCTGGGCTCGCCGGTCCTCAGTACGTCCTGTATGACTTCCAGGTGCCTGTCCGCGCTCTCTTTGGGGAATACCTCGTGCTGGGTCTTCCCGGTGGGGTCTTCCCTGAACTGCTCGAGCCAGCGGTTGCAGTAGGTTATGCGGCCATCCGGGGCCAGGGCGTAGATGAAGTCCGGCATTGCCTGGGTCAGCGTACGGTACAGTTCCTGGCTGGCGCGCGCCGCCTGGGAGGCTTCCCTGAAATTCGTGGTGTTGAGCGCGAAAGTGACTATGACCCGGTCTCCCCTGTAATCGAAAGGAGCGGAGTAAATGGATACCGGCACCCGGCGGCCGTCCGGAGCGGTCAGCTCGATATCCAGCGGCGGGACCGGGTCGCCGGTCTCCATGAGGGACTTCACTCTTTCGCCCATGACCTGGCGGTATTCCGGGGCCACGAAGTCCAGGACGCTTTTCCCCACCATGGCGCCGCTGTCGGTCACCCCGGCGTCGGCCAGGGCGGTCTTGTTCACGTATTCCAGGCGGCCCCGGCGGCTCAGGAAGATATAGATGGGAGAGCGGTCCAGCACCGCGGTAAGCCACTTCTCCGACTCCCGGACCTCGTTCTCGGCCTTCAGCCGCTCGGTGATATCGCGGGAGCTGACCAGGAAGCCGCTCGGCCGGCCGTCCTCGCCGTTGAAGATGGAGACGTTCATTTCCACCGGGAAGCGTTCTCCGTCGCTCCTGATACCGGTGAAGACCAGGTTGTGGGCCGCTCCCGTCTCCAGGACTTTCGTTTTCTGCTCGTCTATCCTGGGCCAGTCCTCTTCGGCTATGAAGCGTTTGGCGTCGGCGCCGAGAAGGGGCGAGACGTCGGGCAGGCGCAGGAATTCCGCGGTCCGGCTGTTGGCGAGCAGCACTTTGAAGTCCAGGTCCAGCAGCAGCACCGCGTCCAGGGAGGTGTCCAGCACCTTCTGGTACAGGTCGCGCGTCCTGCCCAGTTCCGACTCTTTGGCCCTGGCTTCGCTGATGTCGCGCTGCATGCCCAGCAGCGCGGGCTTGCCGTTGTAGGTGATGCGGCGCACTCCCAGTTCGACCGGGAAGATCTCGCCGTCCTTGCGTTTATGGTCGAGGACCATGAACCCGGGGTCCGGGGACATGCCCGAGAAATGTTTCTCGGCCATGTGCACCGAATGCGGCGCCAGGAGATCGTGCACTCTCAGGGCTTTCAGCTCCTCCCGCGTGTAGCCGAAGATCGCGCAGGCCGCGGGGTTGATCTCCACTATCCTGGCCTGTTCGTCGGCCACCATTATGCCGTACGGCGACTCCGCGAAGAGCCTGTTCAGGAACCCGTCTTTTTCTTGTGACATACGCGGCGCGTCCTTCCCCCTGGACATCCCCCCGTAATTCTACTTTCTCCTGCGCCCGTTTGCAACGGCCCGCGCGGGTGGGGGCGGCCCGCTAATTTTATATAATGCTTATGGATTTTGGAGAGGTGTGTGAGCGGTTGAAACAGCAGGTCTCGAAAACCTGTAGGGTCTAACGGCCCTCGAGGGTTCGAATCCCTCCCTCTCCGCCATATTCAGCGTCCGCCGATGAGGCGGACGCTTTTTTATGCGGAGAGGGAGCGGCCTCCGGCGGAGGCCGCGTGGGGATTCGAAAGGCGGAGCTTCGAGGCCAGCAGGCCGCAGAAGCGAGCCGGGGCCGCGGGTCCCGAGGAGCGGCGGCGACGAGGGAACCCGTGGCCGAATCCCTCCCGCATAGCGGTCTTGCGCGGCCCCGCCTCGGCGTTTTTCGCTGAAAAAACGCCTCCGGCCTTGCGGACCGCACGCGCTCTCCGCTGGAGAGCGCTCCAAGGGGCGGTCCTCACCTCCCTCTCCGCCGTATTTAAAAAACCCCGCTCCGGCGGGGTTTTTTATCGGCCGCGGTCCTGCGGGCGGCGGTGCTCCTGGAAAGGCCTCGAGTATTCCGGCGGCGGTTCAGTTAGCCGGCGGTACACGCTCAGCTGTGACCACATCCAGGAATACGGGGTTTTGGCAGCCTTACAGCCCTCCACCAGTTTCCCGGTCTCCTTCCTGAGGTAATAGAATCCCAGCCCCGCGAGTTTCTCCGCCCAGTAGCGCTTGGGCTGTTCGTTCACGTGATGGTGCCCGCCCTGGCCGGGCGGCGCGGCGGAGAGCAGGAGCAGGTCGCTGTAGGAGGTGATGTTCTCCAGGAAGGTGCCGCAATTCTCTTCGGGTATGTGCTCGGCCACTTCCAGGCAGAGCGCCAGGTCGAATAGCGGGCCCCGGTGAGGGCAGGGCTTTTCCAGGTCCCTGCGCTCTATTTTCACCGGGAAGCGGTGCTCCGGCGGCGGGCAGGCCCCGTCGATGGCCGTCACCCGCGCACCCAGCAGGGCGAGGAAATGGCTGTAGACGCCGCAGCCGCAGCCCAGGTCGGCCACCGTCGCCGGCTTGAACTGTTCATGAATGGCGCCGCTTATGATGCGGGCGGAGTCCACGTAGGGGCCGTTGGACGGGCCCCATTCCCGGAAGAAATCCTCGCCGTAATCCTCGATCGCCATAAAAATGAAAAAGGCGCGCTCGGCGCCTTTTAAGAACCCGTAAAAAACTTTCGGAGTCTTCAGGACAAAGTTCG
>DNQL01000185.1 GCA_003500765.1 Elusimicrobiota bacterium
GGCCGCGGCGCAGCGGCTGCCCGACCTGGGCGGCCAGGCGGCCTGGACGGAAAAAGAGAAACAGGAATTCCTTAAATACATAAAGTCCGACCGTACCGCCGTGCCGTCGGGGCAGGTGAAGGCGCAGCCGATTTCCCGTTACGTCGCCGCGGGCGCCCGGAAGGCCCGCTACGCCGCGCTTGGTTTTTCCGCCGAGAAACTTTCCATAGATAATTCGGCCGCGCGCATCTCCAGCGTGTCTTCAGGCCTCGGCCCGCGGCTGCTGGCCGGGGGACACCTTTTCTCCTGGGTGAGGTATTACGGGGGCGTCCGCTACGGCCGTCTCGGCCAGGAGCGCCGGGACGGGACTACGGCCAGGCTCTCGCATACGGAGATACCGGCGGGTATAGAGTTGGCGCTGATCCCGCTGGGCACCCCGCATACCCGGTACATACTCATAAGGGGAGGGGTCTCGGCCCATAACTTCGCGGGCGCGCGCAAGGCGGAGTTCGCCGAGCCGCTCATCGGCTGGCGAATGGCCTGGAACCTGGGGCTGGGCTATGAATGGCAGTTCACGGAGTCCAACTGGCGGGTCAATGTCGCAGCCGAGGGATACAAGTCCTTCTCCGGCCGCAGCCCGCAGTTCTACGGCATGGGCGTCAGCGCCGGGGCGGCCTACACTTTCTGAACCGGAGGCGAAAATAAAAAAGCCCGGGACTCCCCGGGCTTTTTTATTTTACCGCGCCGCGCCTAGTGTATGCCGTGCATCCACTTGCGCAGTTTGGGAGTGATGAGGAGCAGCAGCACGGCGGCACCCAGGCCGGTCGCCGTCGGTATCATGTAGAAACTGACGTGGTTCATCGCGTCGTAGTTGCCGGCCAGACGCCCGCCCAGGAACCCCGCCGCCACGCTGGAGAGAAAGTAGACGCCCATCATAAGCGAACCGAACTGTATTGGCGCCAGCTTGGTCACCAGCGACAGGCCCACGGGGGAGAGGCAGAGTTCCCCCAGCGTGTGGAAGAGGTAGGCTCCCACCAGCCAGAGCATGCTGACCGGCCCGCTCTGCTGATAGGCGGCCGCCGCCGCCATCATTATCACGAAACCCAGGGCCAGAAGGCCGAGCGCGATAGCGAATTTGACCGGACTGGACGGTTCCTTCTGTTTCTCCGCCAGCTTTATCCACATGCCGGAGAAGAAAGGCGCCAGCAGCACGATGAAGAACGGGTTGAGCGACTGGAAGAAACTCGCCGGCATCTCCCATTGCCAGCCGAACAGGTTTATCATCCTGTCCGTCTCGTTCCTTGCGAACAAGGTCAGAGAGCTGCCGGCCTGCTCGAACGCGGTCCAGAAGAATATGGCGAAGAAGACCATTATGAATATCACCGCTATCCGCTGTTTTTCCACGTGGGTCAGGTTGGACTTTTCCGGCTTGGCCGCGTAGGAGTAGGCGAGACCGATGGCTACGAGCGTCGCGGTTATGGCGTAAACCCAGTCGGGTATGGCCCCGCGTATATTGTAGCCGTTGAATTCCAGGGCGCCGGCGATTAGAAAGAGGGTCATGCCCGTCACGAGCGCTATCGGCACCCAGTAATTTGTCTGCGGGGCGGCCGGTTTCATTCCCTTGTCGCCCAGGAACATCTTCTGGCCCCAGAGATACATCGCCAGGCCGAGCACCATGCCTACGCCCGCCGCGCCGAAGCCGTAGTGCCAGCCTATCTTCTCTCCCAGGGCGCCGCAGATCAGGGGCGAGAACATCGCGCCCAGGTTTATGCCCATGTAGAAGATGGTGAAGCCGCCGTCGCGCCGGGGGTCGTTCTCCTCATAGAGCTTGCCCACGACGGTGGAGATGTTGGGCTTGAAGAAACCGTTGCCCAGTATGAGCAGTATCATGGCGCCGAAGAAGAAAGGCATCGGCGGGAAGGCCATCGCGAAGTGCCCGAGGGCCATCAGAATGCCGCCTATCAGTATCGCCTTGCGCTGCCCCATATAACGGTCCGCGATATAGCCCCCCAGCAGCGGGGTCAGGTATACCAGCCCGGTATACCAGCCGTAAACATGGCTGGCCTTCTCGGTAGTGAACTGCAGGGATTCCACCATGTACAGCACCAGCAGCGCGCGCATCCCGTAATAAGAGAAGCGTTCCCACATCTCCACGAAGAAGAGGAGGAAAAGTCCCTTTGGATGGTTCTTGTGAATGCTCATATTTCTCCGTAAGGCGGTATAATATAATGGTAGATAATATAAATTTTCAGACGATTATGCTAAAAACCGCGCTGCTTTCCGTCCTTTTTTTCCTGCCGTCGCGGGCTTATTCCCAGGCCCCCGAGCCTTCGGTCCGGGACCTTTCCTCGCCGGAGCTTTTCTCCGAATTCCTGGGCGAGCTCAGGGCGAAGGCCTCCGAGGAAGCCGCCAAAAAGAAGCAGCCTCCGTCGGAGGAGGCCAGGCTTTTCCGGCGAAAAGTGATCCCGGCTTTTAATAAGGCGACGGGCCGCGGCCTCACCTGGACCAGCTTCATGATGCTTCATCCCGACAAGGCGGCGGCGGTGTTCACCGCGGAGATCTCGATAAGCAGCGCTTCCGCCGAGGCCTACCTCAAGCGCGGCACGGCCTATAAGAACATGCGGCGCTACGCCGAGGCCGTCGAAGACCTGACCGCTTCCGTGCGGCTGGACCACGGTCTCGAGAAAGGGTACGCCCTTTACCAGAGGGCGCTGGTGCGCCGCCTGCTGGCGAGACAATCCTCCGGCGCGGAGAAGGACGCCTATAACGCCGACGCTTTCCTGGATTTCGGCGAGCGCCTGTCGCTGGACGCGGAGGACGCCTATTCTTACCAGGGGCGGGGGGAGATACGCTTTGAGACCGGGCAGCTGAAGGAATCCGCCTCCGATTACGCCAAATTTTTCGAACTTTGCCCCGATAAAAGCTACGCGGACCTGGTGGCCAGGGGCGATGTTTGCAGGGAACTGGCCATAAAGGGCATCGCCCCCAAGGGCTGCAGGCCTAAAAAGTTCTTTGAAAAGCGCGACCAATAATATACATTTATGAAATATTTATAATTACTTTATAAATATATACCTGTATCTCGCCCTTTGCCCGCGAGCGGCGCTCCGGACCAGGGGGCTTTTCCCGGTTCGCGCCAACGGGCCATGTCAACTTTCTGGGTGTA
>DNQL01000108.1 GCA_003500765.1 Elusimicrobiota bacterium
GGCCGGCGATGTCAGCCGCGTCAAGGACGCCAGGCTGATCGCTCCTAAGGAGAAGATAGACCGGCTGGACCTCTTCGCCAAAGATTTCCTCGCCCTGGCGGAAAAAGACCTGCTGGCCCGCCGGTATGTGTCGGCGCTGGGCAATATCCGCAAGGCTTTCAACCTGGAGCCCGGCCTGAAGGACGGGGCCTGGGGCAAGAAGGCGAAGCGGCTGGCCGGGCTGGAGGCGGGTCTGAAATTCGGCGAGATCCCCGAGCGGCAGCGGCTCTTCGCGGCGGCGGGCGCCCAGCCCGACACGGCGCATGAGGCCATCCTGGCCTACACGGACGGATATGATCTTAAGGCCCTGCTGCTGGCCCACGCCGCGCTGGGCGAGGATATGCGCGGCAATCCCGTCTTCGAGGAACTGCTTTACGTGATAAGCGACCTGGCGAAGATACATGTGCGCCGGGACGAGATACTGCCGCGCCGCGCGCTGATAAACGAGAAGCTCAAGAAAACCGCGCGCGCCTTCTATATACAGCAGTTCGACACGGCCGCGCGGGAATGCGAGGAGATAGTGCTGCTCGACGAGCGCAGCCACCTGGGCTGGACCAGGCTCGGCTCGGCCTATCACATGCTGGGCGACAAGGAACGGGCGAAGAACGCTTTCCTGAAGGCGCTGGAGCTGCGGCCGGACGATAAGATCACCCGCGAGTTCGTGCGGGCGCAGGGCTGGGACGCGGGCGGAAGATGATATGGAGATAGCCATCGTCATAATGATACCGGTGCTGCTGCTCCTGCTGGGGGGCAGTTTCCTCGTCGTGGCGCAGTTCTCGGGGTTCATGCAGAGCGTGTTCTTCAACAGCAGGCAGAATTTCTCGAACATGATCATACAGAGATATATGGAGCGCATAGCCGTCGCGCGCACGGAACTCTACCAGCGCCACCTGGAACTGGCGTCGCTCTCGGATAAACTGGTGCTTTCGAACCAGGAGCTGGGCCGGCTCAACGATATGAAGTCCAAGTTCCTCTCCATGGTCGTCCACGACGTGCGCACGCCGCTGGCGTCGATACGCGGCTTCAGCGAACTGCTGATGAGGAAGCAGGTAGGCGAGCGCGAGAAGGAATACCTTAAGAACATAGTCAGCTCCACCGACCAGCTCGGCCGGCTGATTTCCGACCTGACCGACCTGGCGATGATAGAGGCGGGCAAGCTCAAGATGGAGAAGGTCGTTTTCAACTATGCCGAAGTGGCGCGCGATATCCTGCCGGGTATTTCGATAAACGCGCAGAAGCGCGGAGTGGAACTGGTGGTGGGCGAACTTCCGGAAGGCGTGATGGTGGACGGCGATAAGTTCAGGCTGTCGCAGGTTCTCATGAACCTGCTCAATAACGCGATAAAGTTCACGCCGGAGGGGAAACGGGTCGAGCTGACATACAGGCGCGAGGGCAAACTGGTCGCGTTCTATATCAAGGATTCGGGCATCGGCATTCACCCCAGCGAGACCAAGCGGATATTCGAAAAATTCTACCAGGCTAAATACCAGAAGGACGCGAAACTGCGCAAGCAGGGCTGGGGGCTGGGCCTGTCGATAGCGCAGGAAGTGGTGCGCGCGCATAAGGGTGACATCGGCGCCGCCAGCCCCGGCCTGGGCAAAGGTTCGACTTTCTATTTCAAGATACCCTATGAGAGCGTGGCGCTGTAGCGCGGACCGGAGGACATCATGGACATAGCGACTGTAAGCGGGATACTGCTGATGGGAGGGATGCTGGGGCTGGGAATATATACCCGGCAATTCTCCGACGCCCTGTTCAATTTTCACGGCGTGTACATAGTCATGGGCGGGACTTTCATCGCCATGCTGGTCAATTCGCCGGCCCGTTACCTGGCGGGGGCAGTAAGGGAACTTGGACATCTTTTCAGTGAGGGCGAGGCCGCCGACCCGGAGCGGGTGATACGCCCGATAGTGGAACTCGCGGAACAGTGCCGGATGCGGGGAATGTCCGCGCTCAAGGAGGCGGACCCGAAGGTGGCCGGCGGCTTCCTGGAGCGGGCCGCCACGGCGGCGCTGGAATACAGCGACAGCAAGTTCGTGCGCCAGGTGCTGGAGCAGGAGATAAACCAGGCTTTCGACGATATCAACGAGGTTGCCAATATTTACCGCACCATGGGCGTGCTGGCGCCGATGTTCGGCCTGCTGGGCACGCTAATCGGCATCATCGCCGTCCTCAAGGAGATCTCCAACCCGGAGGCTGTGGGACCGGCTATGGCCGTGGCCATAACCTCGGCTTTCTACGGGATACTGTTCGCCAATATCGTCTGCGTCCCGGTGGCCGGCAAGCTGCGCTCCCGGGCGCTTGCGCAGATACGCATAAAGTCCATGGTGCTGGAAGGCATCATGGAGATAATGAAGGGCAGCCTCCCGATGGTGGTGGAGCGGCGGCTGCAGGCTTATAAATAAAGGGGAGATTCTATGGCACTCAAATGGCGCGAGCCGGTAAAATTGCTGTTGCTCCTGGCCGGGACTTCTATCGTCCTGGGTCTGCTGGCGGCGGCTGCCCGGGCGCAGGGTCTGCCCTTCGAGGACAAGGCCCGCTACGAGAAAGCGCTGGAGCAGAAAGTGGACGAGGTCCTCGTCCGGCTGCTGGGCCCCAACCAGGCCAAGGTTGTGGTGGAGGCCACGATGGACTTCACCCGCACCGAGAAGCTGGAGGTGAGCAGCGACGCTTCGGCCGCGAAGGCTGACCCTTTCAAATGGCAGGCCGCCGGCGGGGAGATGGCGGCGTCGGAATACCTTATGCCGGGTTACCCGATAATGGGGCAGTCCCAGCCGGAGAGCAGGACTTATAACAAGCAGCTCACTTTTCCTTCGGCTTTCGTGAAGAAGCTCAATGTGACGGTCCTGGTCAATAAGAGCGTGGAAGAGGCCGCCGCGAATAATATACGCCAGGTGGTCTCCGACCTGCTGCAGGCCGACCAGCGGCGCGGTGATGCGATCTCGGTGATCAGGGCTCCTTTTGCCCCGCTCTGGAAGACTATCTGGTACACGCCGGAGACGCTCAGCCTGGTGGTGAAGTACATGATACTCAGCGTGATGGGGATAATCGGCATAATCGTGGTGGCGATAGGATTCCTGAAACTGGCCGACGCGATGAGCACAATGGCCAAGGTGCAGCAGAGCCACCAGATAACGATGGACCTGGGCGGCGGCGCCGGGGGCGGCGAGGAAAAGGCCGGAGGTCTTTCGTCACCGGGCGGGGGTGGTAAAGCCGGGGCCCTGCCCGGCCCTTCCGGCGCCGTCGACGCGGCCGCGGAAGAGGAATCTGTCTTTTTCAACGTAAAGCCGGCCCAGCTGCCGTTCCTTACCAATATTATGCTCAAGGAAGACCCGGCCAATGTAGCGCTGGTGGTGAACCACCTGGAGCCGGCGGTACGCGCCGGGTTCCTGAAGGCGCTGCCGGCCGATTTTTCGGCCGAGGTGGTGGCGAATATGGCCAAGATCCGTTTTCTGGAGCCGGAGGCGATAGCGGTACTGAAGGACGAACTAGAGCGCCGCCTGAGCGGGGCCATAGGCGGCGTTCACGTGGTGATGGAGTCTTTCTCCGGTATGCCGCTGCGCGGCAAGAAGGAGATGCTGGCGAAGCTGGGAGAGAAACATCCGGACCTGGCGCGCGAGGTGAAATCGCGGATATTGCTGCCCGAGGACCTGCTGCTGCTGGCCGACCGGGAGCTCTCGCTGCTGGTATCCGCCGTGCCTATGGAGAAATGGTCCGCCGCGGTCTGGGACCTGCCCGAGCCGCTCAAGGAGAAGATAAAGGCCCAGATGGCCGAGAAGGCCTGGCTTATGATAGAGGAGAGCGCGAAATTCGGCATGCCCTCCCGGGAGGCGGTGGAAGGCGCTATGGAAGAGGTGGTGTCGGCGGCCGGGAAACTGATAGGCGAAGGCCGCATAATCAATCCGTTGGAGAACCGCCAGCAGCTCCTGGCCGACGGCGGAGCGGCGGCCTGAGCGGCCGGGAGGATATATGGGACAGGACCCGAATCAGAATTCGCTTTTCGCCGGGATAATACCGGAGGCCGCGCCGCAGCGCGCTCCGGAGCCGCCGCGGCC
>DNQL01000020.1 GCA_003500765.1 Elusimicrobiota bacterium
ATTCGCCGCAGTCGGTGCCGGGAGCACTGCGACCGGCTGATTCACCGGCCTCCGCGGCCGGCCCCGTCAAAGCCTGGCTGAAAGCCCTGGAAAAAGCCTGCGCGGAACCCGGCGCCGCCTGCCGATAGTCATCCGTCGGGACCTCCGTCGGCCGGGTTGCCTAACCTCCCCTTATTTTTTATACTAACTGTGTAGTCTGAAAAGGCTTTCAGGCGCCGCAGGGCGACACAGGAACGGACCTGAGTTAACGCCCGCCCCCGGATCACCGCGCTGCACGCTCTCCAAGCCACACCGGAGGAAAACATGCCCAAAATGGAAGTAGACGTGGATAGGTGCAAAGGCTGCTACCTTTGCATACAGGTATGTCCCAAAAAGTGCATCGAGAAGTCCGATAAGTTCTCCAAGTCAGGGTATTACCCGGCCAAGGACTCCAAGGAAGGCTGCTGTATAGCCTGCCAGAGCTGCGCCCGTATCTGCCCGGACCTGGCCATCAGGGTCTACAAATAAAGGAGACTGACATGGCTGAAAAAACACTGATGAAAGGCAACGAAGCCCTGGCCGAAGGCGCGATACGCGCCGGCTGCCGCTTCTTCGCCGGCTACCCGATAACCCCGCAGAACGAAGTCCCCGAATACATGAGCTGGCGCCTGCCGCAGGTGGGGGGAGCGTTCGTGCAGGCGGAGTCCGAAGTCTCCGCCATAAACATGATCTACGGCGCCGGCGCCACCGGCGTGCGCTGCATGACCTCCTCGTCGAGCCCCGGCATAAGCCTCAAGCAGGAGGGCATCTCCTACTGCGCCGGCGCGGACCTGCCGGTCTTCATCGGCAACGTCATGCGCGGCGGCCCGGGCCTGGGCAACATAGCCGGCGCCCAGGGCGATTACTGGCAGGCCACCCGCGGCGGCGGCCACGGCGACTACCGCGTCTTCGTCATGGCGCCCAACAGCGTCAACGAGATGGCCAACTTCCCGCGCAAGTGCTTCGAGGTGTCCTTCAAGTACAGGATACCTTCGATGGTGCTCGCCGACGGCATCATCGGCCAGATGATGGAGCCCGTCGAGTTCGAGCATCCCGAGATAGATCCCAAGACCTTTCCCGAGCCGGACTGGGCGCTGGGCGTAGCCGCGGGCCGCGGCAAGCGCATCGTGAAGTCCTACGACCTCAAGGAAGGCGGCGTCGAGATAATGGTCAACGAGCGCGTCAAGCGCTATAACCAGATAGAGGCCAACGAGGTGATGTACGAGGAGAAGATGCTCGAGGACGCCGAGGTGGCCATAGTGGCCTACGGCACCTCCGCCCGCATCGGCGCGGCGGCCATGAAGATGGCGCGCGAGAAAGGCCTCAAGGTCGGACTTTTCCGTCCCATAACGCTCTGGCCCTTCCCCAAGGCCCGGATAACCGAGCTCTCGAAACGGATAAAGAAGTTCGTGGCCGTCGAGATGAGCCTGGGGCAGATGGTGGAGGACGTGCAGCTGGCCATAAACGGCCGCGCGGACGTCTACCTGCACGCCAAGCCCGGCGCGTCGATAATAACCGCCGAGGAAGTCTACAAGACCCTGGAGAACATCGTGAAAAAGGGGGCCAAAGAATATGCAGCTGCTAAATAAGAAGCCCGAATCCATCCTCGACGTGAAGATGCATTACTGCCCCGGCTGCGGCCACGGCATAGTGCACCGCCTGGTGGCGGAGGTGATGGACGAGCTCGGCATACGCGAGCGCACCGTGGGCGTGGCCCCGGTCGGCTGCGCGGTGTTCGCCGACACGTACTTCAACTGCGACATGATACAGGGTCCGCACGGCCGCGGCCCGGCCGAAGCCACCGGCATCAAGCGCGCCAAGCCCGACACGATAGTGTTCTCCTACCAGGGCGACGGCGACCTGGCGTCCATCGGCATGGCCGAGATAGTGCACGCGGCCATACGCTCGGAGAAGATCACGGTCATCTTCATCAACAACGCCATCTACGGCATGACCGGCGGCCAGATGGCCCCGACCACGCTGATAGGCCAGAAGGCGACCACCTGCGTGGACGGCCGCACGGCCGCGCAGGCCGGCTACCCGATAAAGATGTGCGAGATGCTCGCCACCGTCGACGGCGCGGTCTACCTCGAGCGCACCTCGGTGCACAACGCGCCCGGCGTGCTCAAGACCAAGGCGGCCATCAAGAAGGCCTTCCAGAACCAGGTGGACGGCAAGGGCTTCTCGATGGTGGAGATACTCAGCATGTGCCCGACCAACTGGGGCACGCGGCTCGACAACCCTTCCGAGGCGACCAAGTACGTCGCGGAAGGCATGATACCCGTGTTCCCGCTGGGCGTCTACAAGGACGCCGGCGCGGAACAGAAATAACGGAGGCTTGCCATGTACCAGGGAATAAGGATATCGGGTTTCGGCGGACAGGGCGTGATCTCCGCGGGCGTGCTGCTGGCCTACACCGGCATGTCGGAGGGGAAAGAGGTCAGCTTCTTCCCGGCCTACGGCGCGGAAATGCGCGGCGGCACGGCCAACTGCTCGGTGGTGGTCTCCTCTGAAGAGGTGGCCGCCCCGATAGTCTCGGCGCCGGACACGGCCATAGTGCTCAACGAGCCTTCGCTGGCCAAGTTCGAGCCGCTGGTCAAACCCGGCGGGCTGCTGATAGTCAACACTTCGCTGATCAACTCCAAGCCGACGCGCAAGGACATCAGGATACTCAACGTGCCCTGCAACGAGATAGCCTCGCAGCTGGGCAACGGCAAGGTGATGAACATGGTGGCGCTGGGCGCCTTCGCGGCGGCCACGGGCGCGGTCTCGATAGAGGCCATAGCCAAGGCCCTGCCCAAGGTCTACAAGAAGCTCAAGCCGGAAGTCATAGAGCTCAATGTCCAGGCGCTTAAAAAGGGCGCCGGGTTCAAGCTCAACTAAGGCGGGAAAGGGATAAAGAGGGGCCCGGCATCGGTCCGGGCCCCTTTTTCATAGATAAATGCACAGCTCGTTCGGCGACGACGAACACGATCCGAAAGAACGGATAAACTACAAGGCGGCCTTCCGCCTCCTTGCGGGACTTATCGCGCCCCGCAAGGGGCCTTTCGCCGTCGCCTTCGCCTATATGACCGCGGCCACGCTGGTCAGCCTGATGATCCCCATGATCGCGAAGTACGTCATCGACACCGCGATACCGGGCAAGGACCCCCGCGCCCTGCTGCTGGCCACCGGGGTATACCTGCTGACGACCCTGACATTCCTCTATTTCAATTACCTGCAGGTAGTGCAGCTGGCCCGGGCTGGCCAGGACCTGATAGTGGACCTGAAGGAGAAGATCCTCTCCCATATGCTCTCGCTGGACCTGGAGTTCTACTCCTCCCAGCCCGTCGGCCGGCTTACGGCGCGGGTGCAGTCCGACACCAGCACGCTCTACGCCCTCTTCACCAACACGGTCATCACCATCGTCAACGACGCGATGATGTTCGTAATAGTCTTCGCGGTGATGTCGTTCTACAACCTCAAGCTGACGCTGATGCTGCTGCCGGTATTCCCGGTCCTGTTCCTGTTCGGCTGGATATTCGTGCGCGTGACCTCGCCGATGTTCGTGCGCGTGCGCAAGATAGCCGCCGAGGTCCCGGGCTTCCTGACCGAGCAGCTAAACGGCATAGGGGTCCTCCAGGCCTTCAGCCGCGAGGAGGACACTTCCTCCAAGATGGAGGAGCTCAACCAGCGCAAGTTCAAAGCCGAGATAGGGGTGGAGGTCTACACCGTCCTCTTCTTCCTCAGCATCGTCTTCCTGCACCCCGCCGCCACCGCCGCCGTCTTCGGCTTCGGCGGAGCCATGGCCATGAAGGGGGAAATGACCGTCGGCATCATCGTGATGTTCGTCCTCTACCTGGGCTACCTGTTCGAGCCTATCTTCCGCTTCTCCGAGCACCTGAGCGTCATACAGCGCTCTTTCTCGGCCGGCCACCGCATATCCAAGATCCTCGCGCTGCGGCCCGCCCTGACCGAACCCGCCGAGCCGCGCTTCATGACCTGCGTGCGAGACGCGATAGATTTCAAAAAGGTCTGGATGCGCTATAACGAGGAAGGGGGCTGGGTGCTCAAAGACGTGTCGTTCAGCCTGCCGCGCGGGAAGAGCCTGGCCATACTGGGCGAGACCGGCGGAGGGAAGACCACCGTCACCAGCCTGCTCTTCCGCTTCTACGACTTCCAGAAGGGGCATATAGAGATAGACGGCACCGACATTCGCAAGCTCAGTCTCGGCTCGCTGCGCTCGGCCATCGGCCTGGTCCAGCAGGACATCTACCTCTTTCCCGGCACGGTAATGCAGAACCTCAAGCTGATGGACGACTCGATACCCGATGAGAGGGTACACGACGCCATCAGGCTCATGGGGCTGGACGCCTTCTTTAAAAAGCACCCGCTGGACAAGAAGGTCCTCGAGAAGGGAGCGAACCTTTCGATAGGCGAGAAGCAGGTCATCTCGCTGGCCCGCGCCATGGTCCTGGACCAGGAGGTCCTGGTCCTCGACGAGGCCACCTCCAACATGGACCCTCACACCGAACGGCTCATCACCACGGCCATAAAGAACCTGCTCAAGCATAAGACGGTCATAATAATCGCCCACAGGCTTTCCACCGTGCGCAACGCCGACCGCGTAATGATGATATCGGGCGGCGAGGTCAAGGAGCTCGGCACGCACGACGAGCTGCTCGCCAGCGGCGGTCTCTACTCCAAATATTACAAGCTGCAGTTCGGGGAGGGCGAATGATACAGACCCTCCGCTGGCTGCTGCCCTATTGGCGGGTGCACGCGGTCCGCATGACCGTGATAGTGGTCTTCGGCATGATGAGCGCCGTCCTGCACACCGTAAACCCGGTGCTGATAAAGAACATCGTCAACGGGCTGGGCGCCAACCTCAACCCCGAATACCTGCGCCACAACGTGACGATGATCCTGGCGGTCGGGCTCGGCCTGTTCGTGGTCAACCTGGTGGCGCAGCGCAACCGCGCCTGGATGAACGCCCGCCTGGAATGGGAGATACGCCGCAAGGCCTTCGACCACGTCATAGGGATGGACCGCAACTTCTTCCACCGCTTCACCACGGGCGACCTGGTGGCGCGGCTCTCCGACGACATCTCCGAGAAGATCTCCTGGTTCTCCTGCTCCGGGGTGTTCCGGTTCATACAGGCCGGGTTCACGCTGACGGCGGCCGTCTCGATGATGCTCTACCTCAACCCCACGCTCGCGCTCTTCGTCCTGCTGCCGCTGCCGCTGGTCCTGATGACCTCCATACGCACGGGGCGGCTGCTGAGCGGCAAGTACAAGGAACTGCAGGAATCGATAACGAACCTCTTCGACTTCCTGGAGACCTGCTTCACCGGCATACGCGTAATAAAGGCCAACGCCAAGGAGAGCTCGCAGATCGGCTTCTTCAGGAGCCGCACCGCCGCCCAGCGCGACGGAGAAATAGCCACGGCCCGGCTGCAGGTGATATTGTCGTACTTCTGGCACGAGGCGGGCTTCGTCTCGATAGCGCTGCTCTACGCCGCCGGCGGCGTGCTGGTCATGAACGGGGGCGCCACGCTCGGCGAGCTTATCGCCTTCCAGTTCTACGCCAACATGGTGGTCCACCCGCTCATGGACATCAGCCAGTTCGTCGTGGCCGGCAACCGCGCCGGGGTGTCGATCAAACGCGTCGACGAGCTTTTAAAGTCCCGCTCGTCCCTGAAGTCGGGCGTCGGCGACATGACAACCCCCGACCGCATAACCTCCATGGAGTTCCGCGGCGCCGGGCTGAAGAACCCGAAGGGGGACGGCATGCTGGTGCGCGGCATAACCTTCCGCGCCGAGAGGGGGCAGCGCGTCGCCGTCGTCGGGAAGATCGGCAGCGGCAAGTCCACCCTGCTGGCCCTGGCCCTGCGCCTGAGCGAGCACGACGAGGGGGAAATGCTGGTCAACGGCGCCGATATAAGGCAGTGGAACCTGCGCGTCTTCCGCGAGCGCGTGGGATATACCGCCCAGGAAGCCGCCATTTTCACCGGTACGCTGCGCGACAATATACTCATGGACCGCAAGTTCGGCGTCACGGAAGAGATGCTGGAGAAAGCCCTGGAGACCTCCCAGCTCAAGAACGAGCTGAAGAAATTCCCGAAGGGACTCGACACCGTGGTCGGAACCCGCGGCTTCGCCCTCTCGGGCGGCCAGAAGCAGCGCGTGGCCATAGCCCGGGCCCTGCTCATAGCGCCGGACGTGCTGCTGCTCGACGACGCCACCAGCGCCATGGACGCGCAGACCGAGTACCAGTTCTGGAAGGCCTTCAGGAAGGAGCACCCCGACGCGCTGTGCCTGGCGGTCACCCACAGGGCGCGCACGATAGAGACCTCCGACCATATCCTTACGCTGGACGGCGGGCGGATAGCGGAGCAGGGCAGCCACGCGGAACTGATGAAGCTGGGGGGACTCTACAGGGAGATCTACGAGCGGGAGAAGCTGCGCGGCGAGCTGGGGGCGGACAAGGGGGACGAGCATGACGGACAGCCCGGATAAAGGCCGCGACAATCTCTGCGACCTGGCGGTCAGGCTGGGCCTTTATTTCAACGTCTTCCTGGCGCTGCTCAAGACCGTCATCGGCATAACCGGCCACAGCTCCGGCCTCCTGGCCGACGGCATAAATTCCACCTCGGACGTAGTCTACTACATAGCGGTCATGGTGTTCATGCGCCTGGCCCGCAAGCCGCCGGACGAGGAGCACCCCTACGGCCACAGCCAGTTCGAGACCATAGGCGCGCTGGTGGTAGGTGCCTTCGTCCTCACCACGGGCGTCGCGATCTTCTGGGACTCGATAAACAAAGGCTACGACCTTTACGTCCACGGGGCAGGGGCCGCCGAGGTGCGCGCCTTCACGCTCTGGGCCGCCGCGGCCACGGTGGCGATCAAGGTC
>DNQL01000288.1 GCA_003500765.1 Elusimicrobiota bacterium
CGGCGTTGCCCGCCTGGTGTCCGCCGGCCGAGGTCGGCAGCGGCACCAGCACGGCCGGTTTTTTGACCGCCGTAAGCTCTGCGATGGTGCTGGCCCCCGAGCGGGAGACGATGATATCGGCCGCCGCGTAGAGCAGGTCCATCCCCTCGCAGTAATCGATCACCTTTACGCCGGCGCCGAGCCCGGCGGCTTCGTAAGCCAGCCGGGTTTTTTCACCGTTCCCCTTTCCCGCGACGTGAAAGACCTGGAAGGCGGAGCCCGCGGCCTTCAACTTGCCGGCCGCGGCGGCCAGCGCGGCGTTGAGCGCGGCGGCTCCCTGGCTGCCGCCGAAGGCCGCGATCACCGGTACCTGAAGCTCCAGGCCCAGGCGCGCCCTCGCTTCCCCGCTCGGGACCGTCGGCGGTATGAAAGCGCGCACGGGGGTCCCGGTCATTACGGTCTTCCCGGGGAACGGGTTCTCCTCCGCGGGCAGGCCGAGCGCCACGGCCGGACAGACCGCGCCGGCTATCCTGTTGCCCAGGCCGAAGACGGCGTTGGATTCGTGCACTACGCGGGGGATCCCGCGCAGGGCCGACAGCAGGACCGCCGGGAAAGAGACATAGCTGCCGGCGCCGAAGACGGCGTCAGGGGAATAGTCGCCCAATATGCGGGAGGTCTGGCGCAGGCCCGAGAGGAATTTAAATATGAAGCGGGCGTGCCGCAGCGGGTTGAGCGAGCGCGGCAGCGCGGCGGCCGGTATCTCCGCGTAGGGGAGCCCTTCGGCGTCGAGCGCCGCGGCCGAGATGTCCCCCTCCTTGACCACGAAAAGGACCTGCCAGCCGCGCCGCGCCAGCTCGCGGCCCAGTGCGAGCCCCGGGTAGAAATGGCCGCCCGTTCCCCCCGCCGCTATCAGCGCCCGGCGTTTCTTTACGATATTCATAATGAAGCCTTCCTGTGGGCCGAGACATTCAGTACGAATCCGGCCGCCAGCAGCATCGTGATCATGGACGAGCCGCCGTAGGAGAAGAAAGGCAGCGGTATCCCCTTGGTCGGCGTCAGGCCCAGCGTCATGGCCATGTTGAAGAAGGCCTGCAGGCAGATGACCAGGACCATTCCCGACGCCGCTATGGCCGAGAAGAAAGAGGTGGCGTTGCGGGCCAGTTTCAGCCCGCGCAGCAGCAGGTAGCCGAAGAGCCCCGCTATCAGCAGCGAGCCAAAGAGCCCCAGCTCCTCGGCTACCACGGCGAAGATGAAGTCTGTATGCGGCTCGGGAAGATACATAAGCTTGAGCTTGGAAGCTCCCAGACCGGCGCCGAACCAGCCGCCCGAACCGATGGCCAGCAGCGATTGCACCAGCTGGTAGCCTGTGCCGGAGGCGTCGTCCCACGGCGAGAGGAAGTTCTTGAACCGGGCGATGCGGTAGGGCTTGCGTATCAGTTCCTCTATGAATACCAGGATCCCGAGACCGAGCGGCGCCAGTATGTAGCGCAGCCGCACCCCGGAGCAGAAAAGCATCATCAGCGACACGCCGAAGATAAGGGCCGGCGTGCCCAGGTCCGGCTGCATCGCTATCAGCGCCAGCGTCAGCAGGACGATCCAAAGGGGTTTTATCAGCTGGCGCCAGTCCTTGAGCACCCGGCTGATGTTCTTGTCGAAATAATCGGCGAGGTAGAGCACCACCGCAAGTTTGGCGAATTCGCTCACCTGCAGGTTCATGAAGCCCAGCGGTATCCAGCGGCGCACATGCGCGATCGGCGGCATGAACAGCGTCGCCGCCAGCAGCGCCAGCGTAAGTACCATCAGCGGCTTTATGAATTTGCGGAACTTCTCCAGCTCCAGGTTCATGACCAGCCACATGCCGCCGAGCCCGGCGAAGGTCCAGACCAGCTGGCGCTTGAGGTAGAAGAACGAGGGCAGGCCTTTATTCTCGGCGTAGATGGCGCTTGCGGAGTAGAGGGAGACGAGGCCGAGCAGGAGCAGCGCCGCGACCGCTATCAGGAAATGATAATCCGCGTAGCGCAGGCTGCGCGACGTGAAAAGGCCGGCGAAGGGGCTCCGTCCTCCCCGGTGCGCGGCGGAATAGCGGCGCCTCACTCCAGCCTCCCGGCCAGGCGCTTGAATTCCGAGCCCCTGTGCTCGAAATCGCGGAACTGGTCGAAAGAGGCGCAGGCGGGCGAGAGCAGGACGATGTCGCCGGGCCGCGCCGAGGACGCCGCCGTTTTAAGCGCCCGCTCCAGCGTCACGGTCCGTTTTACCGGCGCGGCGCCGCGCAACTCCTTCTCTATCAGCGGCGCCGCCTTCCCTATCGTAAGCACGGTCTTTACCGAAGCCTTGACCAGCGGCCGCAGCGGCGCGTAGGGCACGCCCTTGTCCAGCCCCCCCAGTATCAGCCAGATGGTCTTCCCGCCGCCCAGCGCGCGCAGCGCCGTGACGGTGGAGTCCACGTTGGTCGCCTTGGAATCGTTTATGTAAGTCACGCCGCGCAGCGTCCGCGCGGTCTCTATGCGGTGCTCCACTCCCTTGAAAGAGGCGAAGACGGCGCGCAGGTCCGCCGGGCGCGCGCCGCAGGACAGCGCCATCAGGCCGGCGCACATGGCG
>DNQL01000135.1 GCA_003500765.1 Elusimicrobiota bacterium
CTCCCTGGACCTCGTCGAACTCATCATGGAGATGGAGGAGAACTTCGGCCTGCAGATCTCCGATGAAGAGCTGGGAAAGATCCGCACCATCGGCGACGTCATCGCCTTCCTGAAAAGCAAAGGGGTCTCCTGAGTCTTGGAGGATCTTTTCTTGAACAGAAGAGTGGTCGTGACGGGAATGGGCGCGGTGACGCCGGTCGGCAACTCCGTCGGGGAGAGCTGGGAGGCGCTGTGCAGCGGGCAATCCGGCATCGGGCCCATCACGAAATTCGATGCGGCCGCTTTTGACACGCGGATCGCAGGAGAGCTCAAGGGCTTCGACCCCCTCCGCTACGTGACGAAGAGAGAGCGGCGCCGATACGACGATTTCATCATCTTTGCGCTGGCCGCCGCGGAGATGGCCGTGCTCGACGCCCTGGCCCGGACGATGAAGATGCCTTTCTGGCGGCTCTACGGAGAAAAGCCCGCCCCCGCGCGCACCGACATCACCGTAGTGATAGGGACGCCGGAACAGGCTTTCGATTTCGCCTCTTTCTACCGCGCCAGGGGCATGAAAATATTCAAGATCAAGGTCGGCATCGACTATGACAACGACCTGCGGCGGCTGGCCGCGGTCAGGCGGGCCGCCCCGAAGGCGGAGATCTTCCTCGACGCCAACTGCGCCTGGACCGTGAGGGAGGCGCGCTCGTTCATACGGGACCTGGGCCGCGCCGGCATCAGGCCGTCCGTTCTGGAGCAGCCCGTGAAAAAGGACGATTTCGGGGGGCTCGCCGCCCTCTCGCGCGATTTCGATTTCCCGGTCTGCGCCGACGAGAGCCTCTATTCCCTGCGGGACGCGGTGCGCCTGCTGAGGGCCGGGGTAAGCGGCCTTAACATAAAACTGATGAAGCTGGGGCTGTCGCAGTCGCTGGAGGTTTACCGCCTGGCAAGGGCCTCCGGCGCCAAACTGATGATGGGAGAGATGCTTGAGAGCCGCCTTTCGTCACTCTGCGCCGCCCATTTCGCCGCCGGCCTGGGCGGCTTCGATTTCATCGACCTGGATACCCCGCTTTTCATAAAGGACAGGGTGACCGCGGGTTTCGCCGGGCCGGGACCGGACGGTATTTACGACCTGGCCGGTGTGAAAGCCGGGATAGGCGCGGTGCCGAAGATATTCGCGGAGAGGTGAGATATGCTCGGATACGCATTAGCGGTAATGTTGGCGGCCGCCCCCGTCGGGGCCCAGGATAAGGCCGTCCCGCCGGCCGGATCCGCCGTATCGACCGCGACGGTCGCCGTAAGCACGGCCGCGCTTTCGGGTCCCGAGCTCAAACGGCTGCGCAATTCCGAGATAGCCGCCCTTAGGAAGAGGCAGGCTGCCGAGATGGAGGAGCTGCGTCTTTCACTGAAGGGGAAAAGTCCCGCCGACGCCCGGAAGGCGGTGAATGAACTGAGGGCCGGCCATGATAAGGAAATGGCCGCGCTCGGGGCCCGCCACGGCGCCAAAAAAACCGGGCCCGTATTAAAGGGCGGGCCGGCCGGCGGAGTGGAGGGAGAGAAAGGGAAGAGGCCGCCGGCCACGGAGAAGAAACCTTGAAGAAGATCCTGCTGCCGATCCTGCTGCTAGTTCCCGCGCCGGGCTTCTGCGTACCCCTCACCTTCGACCTGAAAGGAGGCCAGGCCATGCCGTTCGGCGGCGACTGGGGGGACTCCGACATAGGCTATAAGCCGGCTACGGCCGCCGCTTTCGCCGGTTGGAAGAGGGTGGACGACCTCCTCTCGCTGGGGCTGGAAGCCGGTGTGGAGAGCGGCCACGGTTCGCGGGCCAATGACGCGCTCGAAATAGACATTTTCCACCTCGCCCCGTCGTTAAGGGTTTCATTCCCGTCGGGAGCCAGGACCTGGACCCTGCTGGCGGGAGCCGGTATTTTCCATTGGAAACATTCCTCCTACTCGGCCGGGGCGTCCCGCTTCGACGCGGGCTCCGCGACTAATTTCGGCGTCTCCCTGGGCGCCGGGGTCAAGCGCCGGGTATTCGGGCTGCCGCTGGGCCTGGAGGCTGTTTGGCGCCATCTCTTCAGCATGAAATCCGACGGGGTGGGGGATATCGGTCCGGCCGACAATCTTTGTCTCTACCTGAGCGTGCATTTCGGCGATCCGAAGCCCGTGCTGCTCCCGCCGCCGCTGGAGCCCTACGATCCCGGTTACTAGGCCTTGACAAGTCAATAGCGTCTGCTATACTATAGATGGCCGCCGGCCCGTGGGCCTGCCGCCCGTTGAAACCCCCCGTAGTTCAGGAGGGTGCTAAAACCCGCTAAACGCGGGTTTTTGCATTATACGGCCTCCCGTCGCCGTTCCGGTCCCGCCCCGGGTTTCCTTCCGCAATCCCCAATTAGTATAATTATTGATATCTTTACCATTTCTTGCGAGGTGCTTATATGGGCAAGTTCGTGGAATGCGTACCGAATTTCAGCGAGGGTCGCGACCTTTCCAAAATAAACGCGATAGTAGACGCCGCCAGGGCCGTGCCCGGCGTGCTGGTGCTGGACGTCGAGAAGGACGCCGACCATAACCGCACCGTCCTGACCTTCATAGCCCCCGTGGAGACCGCCGCGGACGCCATGTTCGCGGTCACCAAAAAAGCCTCGGAGCTCATAGACCTTAACCAGCACAAGGGCGAGCATCCCCGGATGGGAGCCACGGACGTCGCCCCCTTCATCCCGGTCATGGATTCGACCATAGAGGACTGCGTGGCGCTGGCCGCGAAGGCCGGCGAGCGCATAGGGCGGGAGCTGAACATCCCGGTGTACCTCTACGACAAAGCCGCCCGCGTCGATCACCGCCGCGACCTGGCCAAGGTGCGCAAGGGCCAGTTCGAAGGCCTGCGCGAGGTCATCGGCAAGGACCCCGAGCGCGTCCCGGATTTCGGTCCCAATAAGATACATCCCACCGCCGGCGCCATGGCGGTCGGCGCCCGTCACCAGATAGTCAATTTCAACGTCAACCTTGCCACCACCGACATGGAGTTCGCCAAGGGCCTGGCCAAAAAGATCCGCACCACCGGCGGCGGCCTGCCGGCGCTGCGCGCCAAGGAGATCTTCCTGGAGTCGAAGGGCCAGGTGCAGATGTCCACGGTGCTCACCGATTACAAGACCACCTCCATCAAGCGCGCGCTCGACGAGATGCGCAAGGACCTGGACCCCAAGGGTATCGAGATAACCGGCACCGAGCTCATCGGCCTGACCACCCAGGAGGCCCTCACCGATTACGCCGTGGAATCACTCAAGGTGCAGGGCTTCGACAAAGAGACCCAGGTGCTCGAGACCAAGCTGCTCAAGCTGCTGGGCTCCTGGCAGTCCGGCGCCAATCTCCTGGCCGACGCGCTGGCCAATACCGATCCCACGCCGGGCGGCGGCAGCGCGGCCGCGATAGCGGGCGCCATGGGCTGCGCGC
>DNQL01000320.1 GCA_003500765.1 Elusimicrobiota bacterium
GCAGGGGCGCTCGCGGCCGCTTTCGCCAGGGAACTGAGGCTGGCCCGCCGGGCCGCGGAGAGCGACCCCGGCCGGTTCGTCGAAAATCTCAAATTTAGTAACATATATTCCGGACTGGAAAGCTGTTTTTTCCGGGCCGAAGAAGCGGCCGGGCGCCTGGCCCGGGCATAACCCCGCAGCCCCCGACCGCCGCCGGAACAGGAGAACACCGTGAAAAATATCCTAGCCGCAGCCCTTTTATTCTGCCTGGCCCCCGCCTCTTACGCGGGGACCGTCGCCATCTACCACACCAGCGACGTGCACGGCTGGTACAGCGCCAGGCCGGCCAAGTGGAACAAGGAAGATCCCACGCGCCTGATAGGCGGATTTCCCGCCCTCTCCTCCCTGCTGAAGAAAGAGAAGTCCCCGTACCTGCTCCTCGACGGCGGGGACATGTTCCAGGGCACCCCCGAGGGCAATTTCACCCGCGGCATGGCGACCGTCGAGCTGATGAACAAGCTGGGCTACGACGCGTCGGTGGCGGGCAACCACGACTACGATTACACGGAGGACAATTTCAGGGCGATGATCTCCAGCGCGTCTTTCACGATGCTCGGCGCCAACGTCTACCTGAAAGAGAACGGCGAACGCGCCGACTACCTCAAGCCCTACAAGGTCTTCGAGAGGGGCGGGAAGAAGATAGCCGTACTGGGACTGGCCGGCGAGCACACGGCCACCTCCACGCTGCCGCTTAACGTGAAACACCTGGAATTCCGGGACGAGGCCGCGGAAGCCGCCAGGTGGACGAAAGAGATACGCGAACTTAAACCCGACGCCGTGGTGATCCTTACGCACTTCGGCATCTGCGGGCGCATGTCTTCGCAGAAAGTTGACATCTCCACCTGGACCGCCGGCGAACTGGAGAAATACTGCGGCAGGGGCGGGAACCTGGCCGTGGCGCGCGCCGCCGAAGGCGCGGACGTCGTACTCGGAGGGCACAACCATACCGGCCTGCTCAAAGGCTACTACGACGAGAAGAGCTCTACGCTGATGGGAGAGAGCTTCTACGGCCTGACCGACGTCACCAGGGTGGAACTCGATTTCGACGACAAGACCGGGAAGCTCAAAGGGGCCCGGGCGGAGCTCCTGCCCCTCTGGACCGACGAAAAGAGCCAGGACGAAGAAGTGAAAACGATAATCGCGGCCTTCTCCGCCGAAGTGGACAAGGAGATGGACAAGCCGCTGGGCGAAGCCTCCTCGGACCTGGGGTACAGCCTCGAGGGCCTGGATTCTGCCGTCGGCAACTGGATGACGGACTCGATGCGGGCGCACGTAAAGGCGGACATGGCCTTCCAGAACACGGCCGGCATCCGGTCCGAAATAAAGAAAGGCCCTGTGCGCATGCGCGAGATCTACCAGGTCATGCCTTTCGAGAACACGCTGGTAACGGTCACCATGACCGGCGCACAGCTGGAGAAGCTCATGCGCGACAACCTCACGGGCGGCAAAGCCAGGCTGCAGGTCTCGGGGCTGAAAGCGGGCTTCAAATCCGGCAAGGACGGCAGGCTGACCCTGGAAAAAGACGGCAGGCTCATAAAGCCCGGCGACAAATTCAAGGTCGTCACCAATAATTATCTCACCACCGGCGGCACCGGCGGCTCCGCCTTCACCGAGGGAGAGGACCTGACCGACACGATGATACCGGTGCGCGACGCGCTGATCGCCGCGGTTAAGGCGGCGGGGACCATCGCGCCGCCGTCGGACGCCGGCAGGATAGTCAGGCTTGAATGAGAAAACCGGCGCTGAAAGCACTCCTTCTTTCCGCCCCGCTGCTGCTCGCTTCGTGTTCCTGGCGGGACTCGGTCGTAGTCTACCTGACCTCCGACGCCAGGGGCTGGGTCTTGCGCGCGCCGGAGGACGACGGCCCCGCGCCGGCCGGCTTCCCCGTGCTCAAGAAAGTGATCGAAAAAGAGAAGCGTCCCTTCCTTCTTTTCCACGCGGGCCCGTGGCTGTCGGGCCCGCCCGAAAGCCTGCCCCAGAGGGCCAAGGCCGCCGCCGAATGCATGGCCGGGATACCCTACGCCGCCGCGGGACTGCTGGGCGAGGACCTGGACCTGGACCCTGTCCGGGTAGAGAAAGCCCTCAAAGACTCCCCCCTCCCCCTGCTGGGGTCCAACATCTATCTGAAGAGCGGCCGCAGGCTGGCTTTCGCCGTACGCTCGCACACCGCTCCCCTCGGCGGCACCTCCCTCGGCCTGGCGGTCATAACCGCCCCGCAGCCCGACCGCCTCTCCTGGCCCAAGTACGGGGCGCGCTACAAGTTCGAGAAGGAAACCTACGAGGCCGAGCTGGCGCTCAAGGAAATGAACTCGGCCGGCGCCGGCATAAAAGCCGTGCTCCTGGAAATAGGCGAGGGCGAGGGCGCCATGGATTTCCTGAAATATTTCCTGGGCCACTTCAACGGCCGGATCGACCTGGCGCTGGTCAAATCCCCCGCGGTCACGAAACGATTCTCTTACAAGGGCGCGTTCGTCGTACCGGTGGCGGAAGGGCTCAACAGGGTGGAGCTCAGGCCCTCGCCGAAAGGGGGCCTGTCCGGCGCCGCCCATAAGGCCATAAAACTTGACGGGAAAAAATACGGCTCGGACCCCGCCGTGGAAGCCATGCTGGACTCCCACCGCAGCGGCGCCCGCGCGACGCTCGACAGGGTCATAGGGACGCTGCCTTACCCGCTGGAGCCGGGCAAGTCGGGGCCCTCCACCGCCGGCGCGTGGGCC
>DNQL01000040.1 GCA_003500765.1 Elusimicrobiota bacterium
GGGGCTCCCTCCGCCCGCGGCGCCTCGCTCTCGAAGAGCAGCCGTTCCCGCGGAACTTCCGCCAGGGCGGCGCGCGCCTTGCCGCGCCTCTCGTCGAGTATGGCGGGGCCGAAGGAAAAATATCCGCCCAGGGCCGCCAGCTCCCGGGTCATATCCGCTGAGCCGGAATAAGAATGGACCAGGAAGCGCAGCGGGCGGGAAGAGCGAAGCGCTTCCAGCAGCGGCCCCCAGGCCCGGACGCAATGGACCGAGACCGGCCTGTCCAGCAGCACGGCCAGCTCCAGCTGGCGCTTGAATACCCCGGACTGCTCCTCGAGGGAGGGGCCTTTCAGCGCGTCGAGCCCGCATTCGCCCACGCCCGAGCGCGTATCCTTCAGCAGCTGGCCCAGCGGCGCCAGCCAGTCGGCGCCCGCTTCGGCTATAAGCCACGGATGCAGGCCGAAAAAGGGCACCACTCCGGGAGCGGCCTCTGAAAGGCCCCTCACCGACTCCCAGTCGGCCGGCCCCGTAGAGCAGCAAAGCGCCGGGCGAAGCCCCGCGGCCGCCCCGGCGGGATCGGGGAATTCCTGGAAATGGTTGTGCGCGTCGAAGAGGGCGGGCATCGCGAAAGTTTACACGATAATAGCCCGCCCCGGCAATCGCAAAATGTATAATAAATTCCCGTAAAGTATGGGGGGAAACATCCGTATCGGCCTTCATTCCGCCTGCGCGGCGCTCTGCCTGGCGCTGAGCTATATTTTCGCCGCCGAGTGGGAGGCGAAACTGGTCGTGCTTCCGCAAGACGGACACCTCGCCAGCGCCCAGTCGGCCGGGGGCGGGGGAGGAGCGGCCTCGCAGAAGATATACGCTGCGAACGGCGTTTACCACGCCAGGTACGGCTTCACCAATTTCGGCGGCCAGCGACTGAACGCCGCTTACAGCATGAAGCAGGGCGATTACGGCCGCTATATGGCCGGCTACGGCTACCGTCAGTCGGACCTGGACGGACTGCAGAAATGGCGCGAGAACAACAGGCAGCTCGAATGGGCGCGGGCGGTAAAAAAAGGCGGGGAGGCCGAAGGCAGGAAGGCGCTCGAAGCCGTGGAATGGGAATACCGCCTCAAGCGCGAGGAGTTCTTCCGCTCGCGCGGCTTCACGCTGGGCAAGGACAATATCCTGATGGCCGACATGCCCGGAATAGTGAAGAAGAACGTCCCGGTACTGCGCCCGCTGGCGCTGGCCCTGCAGGAGGTCGCCGACAGCAGGGGGTTCGGCCAGGACGAACTTATCGGCTCCGTGCTCTCGCTGGTGCAGACCGCCCTTACTTACAAGGTTCCGCCGATGAAAGACGGCGGCCTGCACACCGGGGGGATACTCCCCCCCGCCAAGTCCATGCTCAGCGGCTGGGGCGACTGCGACACCAAGACCGGCGTGGCCGGGGCGATACTGGGCAGCTGGAGCGGTATGCGGCTGGTGGGGGTTTCGGTGCCCGGGCATTACCTGATGGCCATAAAGCGCCTGCCGGGCAAAGGCGACGTTTTCGTGCGCTACAACGGCGCCGAATACGTGCTCATCGAGCCGGCGGGGCCGGCCTGGCTGGAGCCGGGCAGGGTAGGGCAGTCCACGCTGTCGCTTCTTCAGGGCATGGACGGGTATAAAATAGAACCGTTTTTCTAGAAGCCGTCCAAAAACCTCCTTGGTACGCGAAAACGCGGATTTTGAGCCGGCTGCGAGGCGCGACGAACGAGCATACCGGCGGTCTGTGAGCGAGGAGCAACGAAGCAGGCGGCCAAAAGCCGCGTTTGCAGGCGCGGGGAGGTTTTTGGATGGCTTCTAAGTATACGGAGGAAAAATGAACGCGAGAATATGGACGAGTTTAGTGGAGTTCGGCCTGGCCGTGCTGATGTCCGGGTTCATCATAGCGCTGACCTACAGGGTGTTCGTCAGGGCCAACCCGGACTTCGATATGGAAGCCGAGATCAAGAAAGGGAACGTCGCGGTGGGCACGCTGATGGGGGCCATAGTCTTCGCGGCTTCGATGATACTCCAGCGGGGCATGGGGGCGGTCATAAGCATGGCCCGGATGTATTTCTCCTCGCCCGGCGAATACGCCATAACGCTCTGGAAACTGGTCCTTATCTCCCTGGGCCACCTGGCCTTCTCCCTGCTGTTGGCCGTCATAACCATCTCGGTGGCGCTGCGCCTTTTCGGCAGGCTGGACCCGGAACTGAGGGCGGGCAAACGCCTCAAGGAAGGCAATCTCGCCATCGGGATAATCCTGTCGAGCGTAGTCCTGGTAGCGGCCCTCTACGTGGGCGAGGGGGTCAGCGCCGTCACCAAGGCCATGGTGCCGCAGCCTTCCATAGGCAGGATAGAGATACTCCGCTGACCCCTGCAATAAAGAACCTCCCGGCCGCGTTATAGAGGCGTAGGCAAAAGTTGCGGCACGGAGGTTATATGAAAAGGACACTTATACTGGTTTTCGCGGCCGGGCTGGCGGGTTCCCTGATGGCCCTTCCCGCGGACGCGGCCCGCGGCAAGCGGGGAGAAGGCAAGGGCGTCTGCGCGGAGGACATACAGAAGTTCTGCAAGGACGTAAAGCCCGGGGAAGGGCGCATAGCGGCCTGCCTCAAGGAGAACGAGAAAAAGCTCTCCAAGGCCTGCTCCGAAAGACAGGCGGCCGTGAAAGAACGCGGCGCTCGGCGCGGCGGCAAAGGTGAAATGGCGGGGGCCTTTAAGGGACGCCAGGCCGGCTGGCGCAAGGGCTACAAGTCGGGCTTCAAGGACGGCTTCCGCGGCTGCACGGCCGAAGGACCGCGCGGCGGAAAGGGCATGAAGGCCCGGGCCGGGCGCGGCGACAGGACCAATGTCTGCGCGGCCGACGCGGAGAAACTCTGCAAGGACGTCAAACCCGGCGAAGGACGCGTGCGCGACTGCCTGCAGAATAACATCAAGAAACTCTCCGACGACTGCAAGGTCCGGCAGGAGAAGGTCAAAGAAAGGCTGGAACTCAGGAACAAGGGAGCGGACGCCAAGAAGGGCTGAGCGTAACCGGTATCAAAAAAAGGCCCCGGCATCGCCGGGGCCTTTTTAATTGCGGAGCGGCTGCGGGCTCAGGGCCTGAAGACTTTCTCGGCCGGCAGGTCCGTCTTCATCTCTATTTCCTTGGAGACGAAAACCAGGTCCGGAGGGGCGTATTTCAGGCCGTAGAGGACGCCGTTTATGGCCAGCAGCCAGCGGGGCTGACCGGTGACGAGAACGTCCGGGGTGAGGGAATAATAGTAAAGGCCGTCGGAGCCGACGCGCAGCGTGACCGTGCCCCCGGCCCCCGACACAGGGTCGGAATTGCGCGCGACGGCGTATTCAACCAGGTCCGCGAACTTGACCTTGGACGAGCCCGCGTAGAGCAGGTCGAAGAGCTCGGCCATCGAGGTCTCCAGGGAGCCGCCTTTGCCGTCGGATATCAGTATCCGCCCGCCCTCCGATCTTATCGACAGCGTACCGCCGCGGTAGCCGTAGGTCACGCCGGCCGCGAGGGCGTCCTCCCTCCAGGAACCGTCCGGCGGGCAGGCCTCCCCGGCTTCGATCCCGAACCAGGCGTTCCATTCCGCGTCGAACGACACCCACGCCCGGAAGGCCGTGCCGTCTAGCACGAAACGCTTCGACGAGGCGAGGCGCTCCGCCAGGAGGTCCGCCAGCGGCAAACGGGTCAGTTCCAGGACGGGCGCCGGGCGCAGCGATTCCGCCAGGGCGGCGTTGCCGCGGGCGGGAGAGTCGAAATCCAGGGCGGCCGCCGGGGCAGCCGATATGAAAAGGAAGAGCAGTATATTCTTCATAAAAGAAAAAGGCCCGCCCGGAGGCGGGCCCCTGTCCGGGCTTTTATTCGGTTATGTAGAGGCTGCCTTCGACGTGGCCGGAGCCGTTGAGCGTCACGTAATTGGACGACGGCCAGCCGGAAACGGAGATGTAGCCGCTGACATAGGTCGAGCCGACGAACTTGCCGTCGCGGTAGAGCGAGACGGACACGTTGGGCCTGACGCTGTGGTGGACGTACTGGCCCGGGCGGAGCCAGATGCCCTCGTAGGAGGATATGCGCACGCTGTTGCTGGTCACGCGGCCGGAGGAATCCCTCACCGTGGTATAGCCGCTGAAGTTGAACGAGGTATAGCCGCCGTCCTGCTGCATCCAGGCCGAAGCGCTGAGGCTGACGTAGCCGCTGACGCGGACATATTCCCGGGTCCCTTCCCGGACTACGACCGCCCGCAGTTCCGGCTCCGGCAATTTGATATCCGGCGCGCCGGCGGCGACCTCGGCTTTCAGAACGGCCAGACCTTTTCCGAACTCGGCCTCGCCGGCCGCCATGACGGCTGGAACGGCGAAGGCGGATAAGACTAAAGCGAATATTGTTTTTTTCATGTTCCTTGAACCCCCTCCTGTCTTTTACTCCACGGTAAATTATAGCAAAGAGGCGGCCGCCCCGCGGCCGTAAAAAAAGGTCCCCGGCCGCGGGGCCGGGGACCCTGGTTCCGCGGGACGGGGCCTATTCTATCCCGTAGAGATGGCTGACGAAGCCGTGCCACCCGGTCGCTTTCGAGAAAGCGAAATCGGCGTAGCCGGCCTCGAATATCCCCTCCAGCCTGTCCTGCGCCACCCGGGTTTCCGCCGGCGGCAGGTAGACGGAGATGCCGTGGGAATCCTTGAAGTCGCGTCCCGCATGGTCTACGCCGGTGTAATTATTGTGTATCACCAGCTCGTCCTTTATGAAGCGCCGGAGTTCCTCCGACTTGGCTTTCAGCGCGTCGGCCGCGGGGCCGGCGGCCGTCATGGAGGAGGCGAGGATCTCCGCGTAGTTGTACACGTCGCCGTAGAATGAGACCCTCTTGGCCGGGTCGCTCTCCTTGCCCAGCACCTCGTAGCGCATTACGCCGGCGCGGGCGGCCCTGAAAGCCTCCGCGTCGTTCACCTCGCGGGCAAGCGCGGCGAAATCTTTCATGAGCGCCTCGAAGGCTGGCATCCTGTCTACGCGTATGGCCGAGTTCTGCACGCCCTTGCCCATCTCCTTGTAGAAACGAACGAACAACTCGGCCAGTACGGCCCCCAGTTCCTCGCTCTTCATCCCCGGGTTCTCGGCCATAACGGCCAGCAGCGCGTGATAGGGAATGCCGACGCCGGGAGTGGTCTCTTCCGAGCCGACCATCACCCGGGCGTGCCCCTTGACCTCGGAGGCGACCTCGGCCATCTGCATCAGGCAGGCGTCGAAAGCCAGGATATCGGCCCCGCCGCTCTCTTTGAGTATGACCCCGATCTGGGGCGTGCGTATATAGTTGCCCGTCTCGTCGTCGAAGGAGATGCCCTTGTTATCGCCCGCGGCGGGCTCCTCCCTGCGGGGGTCCATCCAGCCGCTGCCGTGGTCCCAGAGGACCAGCATGTAGCGCTCGGCGGGGTAGAGCTTTTTAGCCCATTTCACGAAATCGACCGCGCGCTGGTAATCGCCCATGTCCACCTCGGGGGTCTCCATGACCACCCTGGAGGTTATCTTGCCCTGGTCCTTGTCCTTGGTGACGTAAAGCCGCTTGGAGCCCGTCCAGTCGCCGTCCGCGTCGGTGTCGCCCTCCTGGCCCTTCATGCGGCCGAGCTCGACCACCACGTTCATGTTCTTGTCGGAACCGACCATCTCCATCATGTTGACGTTCAGCAGGCCGGCCGTCTCCAGGTCGTTCTTGCCGTTTATGAAGACCATGACGGTCCATTTCTTTTTCTTGGCCGGCTTGTCTCCCCCCCTGTCGGGCAGGGCGGCCGGCGCGGCCAGCGTAGGCACCACAGAAGGGTCTATGGAGTAGACGGCGTCGCCGAATTCCACGGATACCGGAGCCGCGTTCAAAGCGGGCAGGCCCGGCCGCAGCAGCAGCGCGAGCGCGAGAAAGGCGGTGTTTTTCATTTTTCCTCCAACCGAAGTAGGCCGACCGATATATTATTATAAGCCGCCTTTGACTTGTCAAGGGCCCAGGCGGGCGTGGGCCCAAATACGCCCGCGGCGGGGGTCCCCCGTCCATTGTGGAAGGACCGGGTTTTTGCGAAAATATAATTATCGGAGACCAGTGGAGGTTCGAAAATGAGAAAAACCCTGATTTTAACAGCCGCGGTATTCGCCGCCGGACAGGCCTGGGCCGGCGACATTAATTCCATGAGGGCCGCCGACGTGGCCGCCGCGCCGGCGGACGGCATAGTCATGCCGGCCGAGCCGGCCGCCCTGAAGGCCAACACTCTGCCGCAGGCGCTGCGCAAGATAAAGGTCAACACGGCCGACGAGGCCATGAACGACCGCCTGGTCGGCCTCCTGCGGGACGGCCTCGATATCGACTGGGTCCTGGCGGACCTGGCCTCGATGGGATTCAAGGCTAAAGCCTATACCAACGCCTCCGGCGGCTACTTCGTCATGGTCGACGTCAAAGGCCTCGATGAGTCGGACTACGCCATCGGCCTGGCCCGGGTCTACTACGTGACCGAGGTACGGGTCGGACGAGCCATATACGAGGAAATATTCGGCGGCGGCGCCAAATCGACCTACGCCGTGAAGCAAGGAACCATAAAGGGCGGCATTAACGGCAGCCCGGCGGACATAAAGATAGACAAGGTGGGCTGGACGATCAAGGGCGGCATGAACGGCAGCCCCGTCGACGTTGCCATAGACCACGAGGCCCGCGCCATCAGTGGCGGAGCCAACCTCAGCCCGGTGGACCTGCGCTTTGAATGGTCCAAAGAGAAGATACTGGTGGAGGGCGGCGCCAACCACAGCCCCGTCAGCTACCTGGCCGACTGGGAGAAGGGGGAAGTCACCGGCCATATGAACAACGCCCCGCTCAAGCTGGAATTCGACATGGATGAGGGGACCGCCGGCTCGATGATAGTAAAGGTGACCGGCTACGCCAACCGCGCCCCCGTGGAGCTCGTTTACAACAAGCACAACGGCCACATCGGCGGCGCGATGAACCGGGCCCCGGTGGACATCACGCTGGTCAACTGCGATCTTTACGACTTCCTGCAGTATTTTTTCCTCTTCGCCGGGAAGAACTGACCCCATAGACCTGACCCCATAGGCCCCCGGCGTACGCGCCGGGGGCTTTTCTATTGCAATACCGGCCCATTTATATAATAATTAAGCGGAATGAAAGTCCTCCTGTCCCTGCTGCTCCTCCTGCCGGCCGCCGGCCCCGCCTCCGCCTGGTGGCTGGACGCAGACCACACTTTCGGAGACCGCGGCCTGGAGAAGACCTCCGCCTCCTTTTTCTTAAAACCCGCGGCGAGATGGGTTACCGGACTCAACGCCGGCTATTACAAGGATGACGGCGCTTACCCGGAAAAGATCTGGGCCTTACGGCTGCCGGCCATGCTGAACCTTAAAAAAGGCCTTATAACCCTGAAGCCCTTTTTCTACCCCGAAAGGGGCGCTTATGATTCCTCGGCCTGGGGGGCCAAAGCCGGCCTGATGCTGCCGGTAACCGACGAAGGCCCGGACGGCTACACCCACCTGAGCCTCTCAGCCGCGGGCTCAAGGCAGAAGACCCTCGACCTCGCCGGCGACGGGAAAAACCTTTCCGCTTACGCTCTCGAGGCCCAGATAGAGAAGAACTACTTCGACCAGTTCTTCTTCCTGGCCCACGCCTCCGGCTTCCTGGCCGACGGCCCCGCCGCCGCCTCCCTGCCCGCGCCGTCGCTGGACCATTCGGACCTCGCCTTCCTGGGAGCCTTCGCCCATATCACCGCCGGACCCGAGTGGGCGGCGGGCATGCAGTTCGCCAGGAATATGGAGCCCGATTACGATAGCCACGTTTACGCGGGATTTAGTAGAATATCGTTCAGGTCGGCGCCGCAGGCTTCCTCGGCCATTTTCGGCATGAGGCTGAAGCTCTGGGAGACCTCGTCGATCGACCTGGGGTACAATCTCTACAAGCCGGACGGCTCGGGAAGCCGGAACCGCTACAAACTGCTATACCAGGTGTTCTTCCAATGATAGTGCAAAGCCAGGAAAGCCTTGAAATGCTCGTGATGGTGTCGCGGCTTCTGTCGTCGAAGCTGGACATCTCGGAGCTGCTCACCACCATCATGCGCCTGGCCTCCCGGGTGGTCGGCGCTGAACGCGCGTCCCTCTACCTCCTGGACGAGAAGACCCAGGAACTCTATTTCGACGTGGCCCTGGGGCTTCCCGAGGAAGTGGCCAGGATACGCCTGAAAGTGGGCGAAGGCGTGGCCGGCAACTGCGCCAAGGAGGGCCGCTCCATAATCGCCAACGACGTGGCCGGCGACAACCGCCACTCGGGCAAGGTGGACGCCAAGTCCGGCTTCGTGACCCGCTCGCTGCTGACCTGCCCCATGATCATCAAGGGCAAGGTCATCGGCGTGGTGCAGGCCATAAACAAGACCGACGGCGAGTTCAGCGAGACCGACAAGAACAATTTCGAAGCTTTCGCCTCCCAGGCCGCCATAGCCATCGAGAACTCCCGCCTGTTCTCCTCCGTCAAGGAGGAGAAGCGCAAACTCGAGATAGTGTTCCGGCGGATCAAGGAAGGCGCCATCCTGACGGACAGGGACGGCGGAATAGTGATGGTCAACAGCGCCGCCAAGCTGTTCCTGGAGTTCGAGAAGTTCAAGTTCGCCAACATGCGCGAGGTTTTCCGCACCTTCTGCACCGAGGAGGCCTACGACGCCGTCCTCGCCTCCGGAGAACAGTATTCCAAATTCGATTTCGCGCGCGAGAAGCCCAAGCGGCTCTACCTCGAAGGCTCGGCCATACGCCTGCTCAGCGCCCCGAAGGAGGGCGAGGAGCCCGGCACCGAGGGCTGGCTCTGGATACTCTCCGACGTGACGGCACAGAAGCTGGAAGAGAGGATGGCCCGCAATTTCCTCTCCCTCATCTCTCACAAGTTCAAGACCCCGCTGGCGGCGATAAGCGGCTACGCCCAGATCCTCTCCGACGAATCGCATTCCTCGGAGATGCCGGAAATAGTGCGCAAATCGGCGGGCACCATCTACACCCAGGGCGCCAAGCTCAACAGCCTGGTCGAAAGCCTGCTGGACTTCGTGACGGTGGACAGCCTGGAGCAGTCCGCCCTGAGCTACTCCTCTTTCGACGCCGGAGAGCTGGCCAAGGAAGTCGCCGAGAACGCCAGGCGCCGCCTCCCCATGGAGGGCGTCACCTGCAAGATAGCCATACCCGACCCCGTGACCGTGCGCGGCGACAGGGGCCTCATCAAGAGCGCGCTGAAGAACCTGGTGGAGAACGCCGTCAAATTCAACCCCGCCAAGGAAAAGCTGGTGGTCATCTCGGCCGCCGCGCGGGACGGAAAGGTCATGCTTTCGGTCGGCGACAACGGCCCCGGCATCCCCGGCGAAGAGCATGAGAACATTTTCGGCAAGTTCTACCAGGTCGAAGCCTCGTTCACCGGCCAGGTGGAGGGCTGGGGCATCGGCCTGGCCCTGGTAAAGAAGGTCGCGGAAGTGCACGGCGGCCGCGCGCTGGTGAAATCCCAACTGCAGAAAGGTTCCGCTTTCACTATACTGCTGCCGCAGTAAAGCTCCGACAGCGGCAAAGAGAGAGGCCCCGGGAACTTTCCCGGGGCCTCTCTCTTTTATCGCCGCGCTAAACGGTCAGTTGGCGGTCTTGACGTTGACCCCGACGAATACCATGGCCGGCGGCAGCACCACGCACTGGAAGCGCTTGGCCAGGAAGGAGTCGCGGGCCGGCAGTATGGAGAGTATGCCGTTGGTCCAGCTGACGTGGCGTATTTCCTCGGAGGCCAGCCACTCGTAAAGGCGGCCGCCGGCGCCGTCGTCGGTGACCCAGACCACGGCGTCCTCCCACGGGACCGCGGACGGGTCCTCCGAGAACTTGAACTCCTGGAACTTTTCCGAAAGGCTGCTCATAGTCTCCCCCCTTTTTTCCGCTGACCGCTGATATTTATTTATCGCCGGACTGTACCCCGAATTCTGTCCCCCGCCCGGAGGCGGATGGAGGATCATTTGTCTCAGCGGCCCACTTGGCGTCCCCGCTCGAGGCGGGTGGACGGGCATCCTGGACGCCGCTTTGGCCTTGCTTCAGGTGGGGCTTGCCCTGCCCCGCCGGTCGCCCGGCGGGCGGTGCGCTCTTACCGCACCTTTTCACCCTTACCCTTTCGGGCGGTATGTTCTCTGTGGCGCTATCCGTCGACCGGGGGTCTGGCCCCGGCCTCCCGGCCTATGGCCGGCCGCGTTAGCGGCGCGGCTTTGAACCGGCACCCTGCCCTGTGAAGTTCGGAAGTTCCTCCCCCGCGCCCGCTTTCGCGGACACGGGAGCGACCCTCCATCCGGCGATAAAATTCCTTAAGCCCCGGACGCCCGCGTTTCCGCGGCGCCGAAGATAGTGGTCCTGAGGTACATCAGCCGCTGGCACTCGCCGCAGATGGCGAGGCCGCCCGGCTTGAGCAGGTCCACCTCTTCCTGCGGGCGCAGCCGCATGTGGCAGCCGCCGCAGGAGAGTTTCTCTCCCGGCTGACCCGAGACCTCCGTCACCACCAGGCCCTTGAGCCGGTCCCGCAAAAATCCGTAGCGCTCCAGCAGGTCGGCCGGCATTCCGCCCAGGAGAGCCTCCCTCCGCGCGCGCAGTCCCTCCGCGCTGGAACCCATCTCCGCGGCCTCGGCGTCGATGGCGGCCAGGCGGTCCTGCAGGGAGGCGGCCAGGACGTTCACCGCGGCCTGCTCGGCCTTCTCCGCGGCCGCCGCCCCGTCTATCTTTTCCAGCAGCTCCAGCACGGCGGTCTCGGCTTCGTCCTTTTCCCTGGAGGCGAAGGCTATCTCGTTCTCCAGGGCCTTGTAGGCGTCGTTGCTCTTTATCTGGTTGAGGTCCCTCTGATGCTTGCGGATCTCCTCTTCCTTCTCGGCCGCGAACAATTCCTTGCTTTTTTTCTCCACCTGCAGCCGGGTAAGCTCGGCCCTGGCGGCGGCCAGCGCGCCCTTCTTCGCCTCGAAAGCGTCCTCTTCGGCGGCCTTGCGGCCCGGCACGGCGGCCAGGCCGGCGGCGAGCCTGTCCAGGGCGAGATCGAGCTCCTGTACGGCTATCAGCGCTTTTACGCTTTCTTTGGGGGCGTGGAATATGGCCATGAGGGGATTATACCAATCTCGACGGGTTCAGGCGCCTGAACACCTCGCGCGTGGCCCGGGACCTGTTGAAAGTGTAGAAATGAAGGCCCGGCACGCCGGCGGCCAGCAGTTCCTCGGCTTGCGCCGAGGCGTAATCAAGGCCGAAGGCGAAGAGCGCGTCCTTGTCCCCGCCGTGCTTTTCCAGGCCGGCGGAGAGCTCCGCCGGCACAGAGATGCCCTGGCCGGCCACGAAATTATCGCGCTGTTTGAGGCTGGTCAGCGGCATCAGGCCGGGAACGATCGGCGCCGTCACGCCGGCCGCGGCGGCCGCGTCCCTGAAGCGGAAGAAAGCCGCGTTATCGAAGAAAACCTGCGTTATGGCGAATTCCCCGCCGGCGTCGAGCTTCTGCTTAAGCCTCCGCACGTCCTCCCCGAGGCTGGACGCTTCGGGATGCTTCTCCGGGTAGGCTGCCACGCCCACGCAAAAATCCCCCCCGGACTTGACCGCGGGCACCAGGTCCGAGGCGTAGGAGAAGGCGCGCTCCCCCTCCCGGCCGGGCTCCAGGTCGCCCCTGAGCGCCAGGACGTTCTCCAGCCCCAGGATCTTAACCAGCTTGAGCGTCTCTTCGAGCGTCTGCCGGTCGCGGATTATCGCGGTGGTCAGGTGGGCCATGACCTCGAGGGAAAACTCGTGCTTTAGCACGCCGCTGAGCGCCAGCGTGTTGGAGATGCTGGCGAAGTTCCAGCTGGGCATGTATTTCTGCGAGAGCGTTATGGATACGAAATCCGGCCCCAGCGACTTGAGGTCGGAGATCGCGGCCTTGAGCGAGGGAATATCCTCCTCTTTCTTGGGAGGATAGAACTCGAAAGAAAAAGTCCTCCCGCCGGAGGCGAGCATCTTTGATATCTTCATTTCGACACGGACATCCTGGAAGGAGGCCAATAGGTGAACCAGGCGCGCCCCTTCACCAGGCGCTCGGGGACGGGCCCCCAGTAGCGGGAGTCGCAGGAACGGTCGCGGTTGTCGCCCATGACCAGGTAATTGCCCTCGGGCACCGTCACGGGGCCGAAATTGTCGCGCACATGCTCGGAATACATCTTGCCCAGCATGCGGGTCTCCCAGTACGTCTGGTAGGCCGCGCGCTGGACTCCGGGGGCCGGCGGGTAGCGGAACCCGTCAACGTACTGCGCGTAGGGTTCCTCCCCCAGCGGCTCGCCGTTTATCAGGACTTCGCCGTCGCGCAGTTCCACGGTCTCGCCCGGCAGGCCTATGACGCGCTTGATGAAATCCTTGCCGTACTGCGGGCCGCCGCACTGCGTCTCCGAAGGGTCCGAAGACGGGAACTGGAAGACTACGATATCCATGCGCCCGGGTTTCCTGAGAGCGAGCAGCTTTTTACCGGTGTAGGGGATACGGAAGCCGTAGACGAACTTATTGACGAAAAGATGGTCACCCTCGATGAAGGTGGTGCGCATCGAGCCCGAGGGGATCTTGAAGGCCTGCACGAAAAGGTACATCACGACCGAGGCCAGCAGAACGGCCGAGAAGACGGTCTCCGACCAGTCCAGGTCTCCCTTTATTACGGTCCCGGGCTGGCCGGAAGGGCGGCGCCACCATCCCCAGGCAAAGCCGGCGAGCGCGGCGGCGGAGCCGTAAAGCAGCTGGCGGGCGCTGAAAAGGGAGGACGTCACGATGTCGCCTCCGCGGTTGTCGACGGTCACCGCCAGCAGCAGGGCGGCGATGAAAGCCATCAGCGAGACGAACGCGGCGTGCCAGAGCCTGAAAAAACGCGCGGAGACGAACCTGTTCTTCTCGGAAAACACCCTCGTCAGGTAATAGTGGAGGCCCACCAGCAGCCCTATCCAGAAAAGTTTTTCTTCCATTGTGAGCGTCTCCGTTGCGCGGCCGAATACCGCGGCTTACTGCTCCTGGCTGATCTTTAGCAGCGACATGAAGGCCTGCTGGGGGATCTCCACCGAGCCGAGCAGCTTCATCTTGCGCTTGCCTTCCTTCTGCTTCTCCAGCAGCTTGCGCTTGCGCGTGATGTCGCCGCCGTAGCACTTGGCCAGCACGTCCTTGCGCATCGCGCCGATAGTCTCGCGGGCGATGATGCGCCCGCAGACCTGCGCCTGCACCGCTATCTCGAACATATGCCTGGGGATGAGCTCCTTGAGCTTCTCGCATAGCAGGCGGGAGGCGTAGAGCGACTTGGAACGGTGGACTATGAACGAGAGGGCGTCGACGACCTCGCCGTGCAGCATGATCTCTATCTTCACCATGTCGGAGGCCCGATACTCCGCCGGCTCGTAGTCGAAAGAGGCGTAGCCCTTGGATACGGACTTCAGCTTGTCGTAGAAGTCTATGATGATCTCGCTCAGCGGCAGCAGGTACTCTATTATGACCCTGGTCGTGGAGATGTATTCTATCTTCCCGTGCTCCCCGCGCTTCTCCTTGAGGAGGTTCATCACCCCCTCCATGTACTCCATAGGGGCGATGAGGTTGGCGCGGACGTAAGGCTCCATCACCTCTATGACGTCGCCGTAATGCGGAAAATCCGAAGGGTTGTTGACCTCGGTGTGCTTGGTCTCTTTGGACGCGGAATGGACTTTGCTCTTGACCCGGTAGATGACGTTGGGGTTGGTGGCGATCAGCGGGATGTCGAACTCGCGCTCGATGCGCTCCCGGATTATATCCAGGTGCAGCAGCCCCATGAAGCCGATGCGGAAACCGAAGCCCAGCGCCTTGGAGGTCTCGCCCTGGTAGTTGAAAGAGGAGTCGGTCAGGCTGAGTTTCTCCAGCGCCGCCTTGAGGGCGGTGTAATCGGTGGTATTGACCGGGTAGAAGCCGGCGAAAACTACGGGGTTGACGTCCTTGTAGCCGGGCAGGGGCGCGTCTATGGGGCGGGTCTTCTCGAAAATGGTATCGCCCATCTTGATCTCGTGGATGTCCTTGATGCCGGTGACGATGTAGCCGACCTCGCCCGCGTTTATGGAGCCGGATTTCTCCAGCTTGGGATTGAGATAGCCGACCTCCTCCACCTTGTAGGTGGATCCGGTCGAATGGAAAGAGACCTGCATGCCGGGCTTGAGCTCGCCGTCCACGACGCGGGTATAGATGATGACGCCCTTGTAAACGTCGTAGTAGGAGTCGAAGACCAGGGCCTTTAGCGGGCGATCGGACGAACCGGCCGGCGGGGGTATCTCCTTTATGACGCGCTCGAGGACCTCGCGGGCGCCGCGCCCGTCCTTGGCGCTTATGCGGGAAGTGTCCGAGGGGTCCTTGAGCACCTCCCAGATCTGTTCCTCCACCGCGTCGGGGTTGGCGTGCTCCAGGTCTATTTTGTTGATGACCGGTATTATCTTCAGGCCCAGCGACTGCGCCAGGTGCGCGTGGGCCAGCGTCTGGGCTTCTACGCCCTGCGATCCGTCCACCAGAAGTATGGCCCCCTCGCAGGCGGCCATCGCGCGCGAGACCTCGTAGGAGAAGTCCACGTGGCCGGGGGTGTCGATGAGGTTAAGGATGTACTCCTCGCCGTCGGCCCCGCTTACGTAGCGCATCCTCACGGCCTTGGCTTTTATCGTGATGCCGCGCTCGCGCTCCAGCTCCATGCCGTCGAGGAACTGCTCCTTCATCTGGCGGTCGGGGACCGTCTGGGTGAGCTGTATGAAGCGGTCGGCCAGCGTGGACTTGCCGTGATCGATGTGGGCGATGATGGAAAAATTCCTGATGCGCATAATAGTGGGAAGCCGGATGACTGACGCCCGTGCCCCGCAGGCCGGGGGAAGGTCAGGAATGCTTCTTTAGTTCCTCCTCGATGACCCTGCGTATCTCCTCGGAGCTGGCGAGGCCCAGCAGCTGCTGGGAGATCTGGGAGAACTTCTCGAACCCCATCGTGCGGATGGAGTGCTTGACCCGCAGGTAAAGCTTGGGCGGCACCGAAAGGATGTCCACCCCGAGGCCGGCCAGCACGGGGATGGCCCAGGCGTCGGAGGCCATCTCGCCGCAGACGCTGACGGGCTTGCCCTTCTTGTGCGCGGTCTGCACGACCAGGTTTATGAGGCGCAGCACCGCCGGGTGATACGGATCGTAGAGTTCCGAGACGTACTGGTTTATCCGGTCCACGGCCAGCGTGTACTGGACCAGGTCGTTGGTGCCTATGGAGACGAAGTCTATCTCGCTGAGCAGGGAATCCAGTATGATCGCGGCGGCCGGGATCTCTATCATCACGCCTATATCGGCGTCCTTCCTGAACTCGTGTCCCTCCTCCTGCAGCTCGGCCACGGCCTCCGCGGCCAGCCTCTTGACCGACTGCAGCTCTTCCAGCGAGGAGAGCATGGGGATCATGATCTTGACGTTGCCTTCGGTGTTGGCGCGGTATATCGCGCGCAGCTGCGTCTTTAGCAGGTCCGGGTACTTGAGGAACAGCCGGATCCCGCGAAAGCCCATGAAGGGGTTGGTCTCGTCCTTGAGGCCCTTGATGCCCAGCTGGGTGGCCCGGTCGCCGCCTATGTCCGCCGTACGGATCGTCACCGGGGCGCCGGCCGCGGCTTTGGCCACGGCGGCGTAGGCCGCGACCTGTTCGTCCTCGGAAGGGATGCTGTCGCGGTTCATGTAGAGGAACTCGGTCCTGAAAAGGCCCACTCCCTCGGCCTTGGCGGCGGTCATTTCCGCGGCGTCTTCCGGCGAATCCAGGTTGACCATCAGGCCCAGCTTGTGGCCGTCCCGGGTGGTGGCGGGCAGGCCCCGCAGCCGGTGGAAGAAATGCTCCTGCTTCTGGAGCTCCTCCTTGCGCTTGCGGTAGCTGTCTATAAGGTCCTGGGTCGGGGAAATGATGACCAGCCCCTTCTCGCCGTCCACTATTATCGTATCGCCGCTCTGCACCTGGCGGCTGATGTCGGAGAGCCCGACCACGGCCGGCATGCCCATGCTCTGGGCGAAGATGGCGGTATGGCTGGACTTGGAACCCAGGTCCATGCAGAAGCCCAGCACCTTGCTGGTCTCGCGGATATGCAGGGTGTCCGACGGGTAGAGGCTGTGCGCGACCAGGACCACGTGTTCCTTGAGGTCCTTGAGCGAGACCTTCTCGCGGTTGACCAGGTTGGAGAGGATCTTCTTGCCCACGTCGAAGATGTCGTGCTTGCGCTCGTGGAAGAACTCGTCGTCTATCTTCTCGAACTGCTGCTCGGCCTGGTCCAGCACGAAGGACAGCGCGAACTCGGCGTTGTAGAACTTAGACGATATGAGCTTGGGGACCTCCTTGGTGATAAGGGGGTCCTGCAGGATCAGGTGATGGGAATCTATCAGCTTGGCGTGCTGCTTGCCCAGGACGTGGAGGATCTTGGAGCGCAGGGCGTCCAGGTCGGCCTTGGTCTTGTCCAGCGCGTCTTTAAAACGCTTGACCTCCTGCTTGACCTTGTCCTTGGGTACCTCCTTCTGCTCGACAAGGATATTATCCTCGGCCATCAGGTAGGCCTTGCCTATAGCTATGCCGAGGCTGGCGGCGACTCCCTTTTTTATAAGCATAATCCGGTTCCCGGCCCCCTCACTCCTCTTCGAATTTCCTGGCGAAGATGTCCTCGATAGCGGCGACGGCTTCCTTCTCGTCGGGCCCGCTGGCGACCACGGTTATCACGGTATTCTTCCCGGCGGCCAGCGTCATAATGCCCATGATGCTCTTGGCGTTGACCTCCATGCCGTCCTTTATTATCTTCACGTCGCTCTGGAAACGCCCGGCCGTGTTGGCTATCATGCCGGCCGGCCTGGCGTGTATCCCCAGCGTGTTGACGACCTTGATGTCCTTTTTGGTCATTATGCCCCGCGTATCCAGTGTAAGGTGGCGGCCGCTGCCCAGGCCGCGACGGAGAAAACGAAAACGGCGGAAACGGTGAAAAGCATGGACTTGCCGGCCCGGCGGGCGGCGCGCTGCGCGATGAAGGCGAGCGCCGGCACCGCCAGACCGGCCCAGAAGCCAGCGGAAAAAGGCGGCTCCTGCCTGAGCAGTATCGCGGCCGCGGCGGCTATGCAGGCGGCGCAGACCACCAGCCCGGCCAGGCTGAGCCTCTTGATGAGGCCGGACCAGTCGAAAGCGTCGAGGCCGCAGGAGCTGGACCCCCCGCAGGCGTAGCCAACGGCGAGCCCTTTCCAGCGCATGTAAAGGGCCACGGCGGAATAGAAGATCACGGAAGCCGCCGGCCCGGCGAAAAGTACCCAGGCCGGCAAATCGGCGCAGCCGCCCGGTATTATCCAACAGGTCATCCCGGCGGCCAGCCAGACCAGCATGCAGACCTCCGCGGTCAGCGGGCGCAGCCTGCCCCAGAAGATACGGTCGCCTATGGAGGCCAGGGAGGAGGCCAGGGCCTGGCGTACGCCCATGACGCGCTCCGCGGCCGCGGCGCGCCACGCGGCCACTTTCAATACCCAGCCTTACATGGCGGGGTTTATACTCGGCAATATAGCCAGGATGGAGGAGCGGGCGGCGGAGGCGGGGG